>JBNKQT010000096.1:0-6197 GCA_050297115.1 Ensifer sp.
GTAAGGCGATAGGTAGGAAAAAATATCCTGCATTGCAAAAAGGTCCAAACTCAAAAAACCAAAAAAACGAATCGGTCGAATATGTGGTCGGACAATCCACATTTGCGTGCGGACGCGCATACTCCATTTGGGGCAAACTGAGTTTGCAACCGCAAGAATCGTAGAAACGGTTAAAGCTTTGGAAATGGTGCCGAGATGATCTCGACCAAACATTCATAAGGACGGATCAAGGCTCCAGTTCGGTATCCCAATAAAGGAAATCCAGCCAGCTCTCGTGTAGATAGTTTGGCGGAAAGCGCCGTCCATTATTATGCAATTCCTGCACAGTCGGGTGGATCGGCTTTTGGTAGGGGTACATGCCTACCTGCCTGGGCAGTTTGGAACCCTTGCGCAAATTGCAGGGCGCACATGCCGTCACAATATTGTTCCAACGGGTCTCACCGCCATGAGCGCGCGGTATCAGATGATCAAATGTCAGTTCGTCTTCCGAGCCGCAATATTGGCATTGAAACCTGTCACGCAAGAAAACATTGAAGCGCGTAAATGCCGGATATTGTGCTGGTTTTACATAGTTTTTCAGGCAAACAACGCTCGGCAGCTTCATCGAAAAGCTGGGAGATGAAACCGCGTGTTCATATTCAGCGATAATGTTGACGCGTTCGAGAAAGACCGCCTTGATCGCGTCCTGCCAGGACCACAATGAAAGCGGGTAATAACTAAGGGGCCTGTAATCCGCATTGAGAACAAGCGCGGGAAGAGACTGAGGTGAAACTGCAATCGTCAAGCCACTCTCCTGAGCGATTCTGTAACTCCTGATATCTATACTAGGCTTGTTTTGACACTATTGTGAAGCCTTTTTAATTATTGAAAAAATCTTCCACACCACTTTATCCAAAGACATTTGTCTCCCGCCGCATGGCCCTCGAATAATAAGCCCAGAAAAGGCGTGCCGCGACCGAGCGCCAAGGCGACCAGACGCCCGCAATTTCAGCCAGAGCAGCTCCTTTGGACCGCTCACCCAGGTCAAGCCCGTGCGCAACTGCATTTTGCAACGCCACATCGCCCACAGGAAAAATATCCGGGTGGCCTGCGCAAAACATCAGATAAATCTCCGCAGTCCAGGGCCCCACACCTTTGACTGCGGTCAGCTGCGCCTTGGCTTGCGATGCCGGAAGTGCGCATATCCCCTGAAGATCAAGGCCATTGCCTGCAACAGCACTTGCCGCAGCCAGCAATGTCCGAGCCTTCGCGCCAGACAACCCCACCGCTCGCAACTGTGCTTCATCAAACACCAGCAGATCACCTGCCTCCATTGCCTCCCCGGCCAAACCAGAAAGGCGCTCCCAGATCCGGTTGGCCGCCGCCCGCGAGATCATTTGCGAAACGATAATGCTCGCCAAACCTTCAAAACCCGGCGGCTGAAGTCTCAACGGCACATCGCCAGCCTGCTCAACCACTGAACCAAGGCGCGGGTCGGCAGCAGCCAACACCGCCAGGCCTTCCTCAATATCAGCCGCATTTGAGATAACCCGCATCATCTTCACCCTTGGCGTTCAGTCGCTTTCCTGCCAGAAAGAAGCATGCCTTCACCATCCGGTCAAAAGCCCGTTTTCCGTTTTGCTCCAAGCCCCAATGGCTTGCTCCATTTGGGGCATGCGCTATCGGCAATACTCAACGCAAATATGGCGCGGGAAACGGGCGGTCGTTTCCTCCTGCGGATGGAAGACATTGACCCCGCCCGATGCAAGCCGGAATATGAAGAGGCCATCCACACCGATCTCCATTGGCTCGGCCTCAACTGGGAAACCCCAGTCCGCCGTCAGTCCGAGCACATTGCCGAATATCAATTCGCGCTCGACATACTCAAAGCCAAAGGCCTCGCTTACCCGGCCTTCATGAGCCGAGGCGGCATCCGTCGATGGGTCGCAGACTATGAAAGCAATGGCAAAACATGGCCACGTGACCCCGATGGTTCTCCGCATTACCCGCCACTCGACAAAACCATTCCACCGCAGAAAAGCGCTGCCCGTATTGCTGCAGGCGAAAAACATGTCTGGAGGCTGGACATGGAAAAGGCGGTCGCAGAACTTCAAACACCCCTCCAGTTCCTCGAAACCGGTCGGACCAATGCCGGAACCCTCGCCGCCGACCCCGCCAAATGGGGTGATGTCATACTCTGGCGATCTGACGCTCCTTCAAGTTACCATCTCTCCGTGGTTGTGGATGACACCATCCAGGGCATAACGCATGTTGTCCGCGGCCTCGACCTCTTCGAGGCCACACACATTCACCGGCTTTTGCAACACATTCTGGATTTACCGCAGCCGACCTACCATCACCACCGTTTGATTATGGATGAAGATGGCCGCAAGCTCTCCAAAAGCAGTGCATCAACGGCTATTTCCACTTTGCGTGAAAAAGGTCTCAGCCGTGAACAGCTACTGGCTCAAATCGGATTGCCCGTTGCGTGAAAACAGGTGGTAGACGCGATATTTCATCAGCGCCGCATTGATCTCCGCACCAATGATAAAGATCACCCCCAGCATATAGAGAAAGATCATCACGATCATGATCGAAGCCAGTCCCGCATAGGTGCGCGTATAATTGGCAAATGTACTGAGATAGTAAGTAAACAGGTAGGTCGCCGCAGCCCAGACAATGAGTGTCAGCACAATACCCGGCAGAACCTGAATAAACCGCCGCCGCCCCGCCGGCATGTAGATATGTGAGATAAAGAGCGCGACGACCAGCACCACAACCGTCAGCCAGACGCGCCAGCTCCTGATCGCCTCCAGCGGCGCTTCCAGCCATGGCGCCAGCTCCTCCAGATAACGCGCTGCCAATGGCACAAAAACCAACAACAGACTGACCGCAGCCAGCGCGATAACAGCAACCAGAACATAGGCCAGGCTAATCAATCGCGTAATATACCACGGCCTTGCCTCATAAACCCGGTAGGCACGGTTAAGCGAAACACGAAGTGCCTCCACACCGTTGGAGGCGAAATAGGCCGCCGCCAGCACCGAGATTGTCAACAGCCCGCCGTGCGGCACGGTCAACACCTGCACCACTTCCTTGGAAATTGGCCCGGCAATCACTTCCGGCCAAGTGTCGAAGATCAGATGCACTGCCGTTTCGGCAAACTTGTCCGCACCCAGAAAGGTCGCAAGCGAAGTGCCGAAAATCAGAAAGGGAAAAACGGCGAGCAGCGATGAAAGCGCCACATGGCTTGCCATTGCCCACCCATCATCCTCGGCAAAATGATAGACCGCGTCATAAATGACCTTGTAGATAACGCGGATGAGTGTGGGCATCGATTCTCTCTTTCTGTAATCCTGAATATGGAAAACGAATCGTCTTTTGTACAGAAAGCCTATGTCAAAGAACGTTAAAACCCCGCCAAGCATCATCATTACCGGCTGTTCATCCGGCATCGGCGCCTATTGTGCCCACGCCTTGAAAGATCGAGGCTGGCGCGTTTTTGCGACTGTCAGAAACCTTGAGGATGCCAAACCGCTCGAGGATGCGGGTATTGAAACATTCCTGATGGACTACACCGACACTGAGAGTGTTCGCAGATTGGCCTCGGAAGTTCTCAGACGAACCGGTGGCACATTGGCCGCAGTTTTCAACAACGGTGCTTATGGACAGGCAGGCGCGGTGGAAGATATTCCAGTTGAAACACTGCGCGCACAATTTGAAACCAATGTCTTCGGTTGGCACGAACTCACACGCCTGATCATTCCTGCCATGCGCAAGCAAGGCCATGGCCGCATCGTCCAATGTTCATCCATCCTGGGCCTCATTCCCTATCGCTGGCGCGGTGCCTACACAGCTTCAAAATTTGCTCTCGAAGGCCTCAGCATCACACTGAGAATGGAGCTTGCCGGCACCGGCATCCATGTCAGCCTCATAGAGCCCGGCCCCATTGAATCCCGCTTCATCACCAATGCGCTGGCCAAGATCGAGGAGAATGTTGATATCGAGAACTCCGTTCACAGGGGTGAGTATCAAAGGCAGCTTGCCCGCCTGCGCGGCGAAACAAGGGCAAAGGGCAAGCTCGGCCCCGAAGCCGTCTTCAAAGTGCTCAACCACGCCTTGACCGCACCGCACCCCAAGCCGCATTATCCCGTCACAACGCCCGCCAAACAGGGATTGATATTGAAAAAGCTGCTCCCGGCATCAATTTTCTACAGGTTCATCGGTCGTCTGGGCTAGGCTGCGAGCTTGTAAAAAACCATTGCGAATTTCATCCGGGATGCGCAAAAACACGTAAACGAAATATCTCCCGCAACAGGAGAAGCAACAAAAGGCTCGAGCGGGCAAAGGAATATCTCATGGGTAGCTTCACCAGCATTCTCGCAATCATCGTCATGTTCGCCGTCGTGCTCGTCCTCATTCGCGGCATGTGGAACATGCTGAAGGGTGGCAGTGGCAACACGTCCAACAAGTTGATGCAAGCTCGTGTCCTTCTGCAGGCGATTGCTGTGGCCCTCATCATGCTCACCCTGTGGCTCACAGGCGGTGGGCGCAGCTAAGGTTCTTTGAAATCCCATGGTCAGACTCAACAAAATATACACAAAGACCGGCGACAACGGCACCACCGGGCTCGCCGCCGGTCCACGCCGCACCAAGTCCGATCTGCGCGTTGATGCCTATGGCACCGTCGACGAAACCAATGCATTTATCGGCATGGCCCGCCTTTCAACAGGTGATATGCCGGAAGTCGATACGATTCTGGCCGAGGTTCAAAACGGCCTGTTCGATCTCGGCGCCGACCTCTCGACACCTGAAACCGGCGAACCCCTTGGCTATGAGCCCCTCCGCATAACCGACAAACAGGTCGAATCCCTTGAAGCGGCCATTGATCGCCTGAACAAACGCCTCGAACCGCTCAAGTCCTTTGTCCTGCCCGGCGGTTCACCCGCATCTGCCGCACTGCATGTTGCCCGCACAGTCAGCCGCCGCGCCGAACGTCTGATGGTCGAACTTTCGATGAAGAACGGTGAACAGGTGAACCCTTCAGCCATCCGCTACATCAACCGCCTGTCCGATCTTCTCTTTGTCGCCGCCCGTGTCGCAAATGCAAACGGCAAGGACGATATCCTCTGGGTACCGGGCAAAGACAGGTAGGCACGTCATGTTCATTCCGCTGCACGACAAGAACGCGCTCGAACACATTACCCGGCCCTACGTCACCTATTTTCTGGTCGCCGCCAACGTTCTGGCCTGGCTCTTCACCTCTGCCATTTCTGAGACCGATGCCAATGCCATTGTTGCGGGCTTTTCTTTCATCCCCTCCGTTGCAATGGGTGACAAGGTGCTGGATCCATCCCTCGTCATCGTATCCGACGGCTGGACAGTGCTCACCTACGCCTTCCTTCACCAGGACTTCTGGCACCTTGCCTCCAACATGATCTTTCTCTGGGTCTTTGGTGATAATATCGAAGATGCCATGGGGCACCTCCGCTACATCCTCTTTTATCTCGCATGCGCCGCAGCGGGCGCTCTGGTCCATGGGCTGGTTACTCCGGATGCAGACGTCCCGCTTATAGGCGCATCAGGCGCTATATCCGGTATCGTCGCAGCCTATCTCATTCTCCACCCCAAAGTGCGGCTGTGGATTCTGGTTCTCTTCCGCATCCCGCTGCCCTTGCCTGCAGCTATTCCGCTTCTTTTCTGGGTGTTGCAGCAATTCTACTTTCTCATTGCCGACACCGAGAGCAACGTTTCGTGGGGCGCACATACCGGAGGTATCATCGCGGGTGCCATCCTGGTTCTGATCATGCGACGCCGTGGCGTTCCGCTTTTTGATCGCGATCTCCCCGCCACCAAAACTGTTCTCCATGCCGACAATTCAATTCCCACACCGGTTGGCAGAATACCCACAAAGGTAAAATGGGGCCGCGACGAATAGCGCAGGCCGTGTCCCAATATGCGAAACTCCACATATTGACCCGGGCACCCACCTCAGCTATTCGACCAAAAAAATGGCCGTGAAAACGCATGAGGCGTTGTAATTGGGGAAAAAACGCTTATCCATGTCGCCAATCGGCTATCGAGGCCTCTCGGTTTTGAAGCATTTTCCTCGAAAGTTTTGAAGGAAGGACCCCTGGTATGAAAATATTGGTAACGGTTAAGCGCGTTGTAGACTACAACGTGAAGATCCGCGTGAAGGGCGACGGCACCGGCGTTGA
>JBNKQT010000097.1:0-5556 GCA_050297115.1 Ensifer sp.
TTTCATAGAGCGCCACGGGGTGACGAGGAATACCATCACCAAAATCCCAGCCCCAATCAGCACCGGTGGGAATGCCGTAAGTATGGTCGTCTAAACCAGAAAGCAGGCAGCCGATGCGACCGACAGCAATGCCAAGCGCAACCGGCAGTGCATAAACGGCGCCTGTGCGCACATTAATTCCGGCAATTTTCTTGTAAATTTCGACGGCGAGAACCGCACCAGCAAGCGCCCCGGCAATGGAGCGGCCAAATTCGTGAATGCCGCTGATCCACAGATTAGCTGTTCCAAAGGTCCAGGCACCAAGCCCCGCCCCCAGAAGGACGGAAGCGAGGTAGCCAATCCGCATGGGCGCTTCAACCGGATTTTTGGGAAACCACGTGCGCCGCAAGACATAAAGTGTAGTGGCAGAAGTCACCCACGCCAAAATGTCAAACAGCGCGTGAATGCCCATCAGGCAGCCAAGCCACGCCCGCGCAGGAGCGCGTCCGGGCTTGGCAATTTGCCACGGAAGGCCTTGTAGGCATCTTCAGGATCAACGGAGCCGCCAACGGAATAGATCTGGCTCTTGAGCTTTTCAGCGACTGCGGAATTAAAGACATCGCCAGTCTCCTCAAAAGCCTCAAACGCGTCCGCATCCAGCACCTCCGACCACATGTAGGAATAATAGCCTGCTGAATAGCCATCACCGGCAAACACATGCTGGAAGTGTGGTGTGCGGTGGCGCATGACGATAGACGATGGCATGCCGATTTGCTTGAGCACTTCGGCCTCAACGGCCATGGGATCTGTCACCGATTCTTTCGCTGTGTGGAACGCCATGTCAACGAGAGCAGAAGAGGTGAACTCAACCGTGGCGAAGCCGGAATTGAAGGTTTCTGCAGACAAAACCTTGTCCAGAAGCGCCTGCGGCATGGCTTCACCCGTCTGGTAATGCACAGCGTATGTTTTCAGGATTTCCGGCACGGTGAGCCAATGCTCATAAAGCTGCGATGGCAATTCCACGAAATCACGCGAGACACCAGTGCCCGAGACGGATGGATAGGTCACATCCGACAACATGCCGTGCAGCGCATGGCCAAATTCGTGGAAAAGAGTACGCGCATCGTCCAGTGAAAGGAGTGCCGGCTTGCCTTCAGCCGGTTTGGCAAAGTTGCAGACATTGTAGATGAACGGAATTTCCCCCTCGGCACCGTTCTTCAAGGTCAGCTTGTGCTGCCCCTGGAACGAACTCATCCATGCGCCTGAGCGCTTGGACGGCCGCGCAAAATAATCGCCGAGGAACATGGCCTTCAGTGCGCCGTTGCTGTCGCGGATTTCGAATACACGAACATCAGGATGATAGCCTTTGACATCCTTCAGCTCAGTTGCCGTGATACCGAAGAGACGACCTGCCACATCGAAACATGCAGCGATGATCTTCTCAAGTTGCAGATAGGGCTTCAGCTCGCTTTCGGAGAAGTTGAACTTTTCAGCGCGAAGTTTCTCCGCGTAATGGCGCCAGTCCCAAGGGGCAACCTCATGATTCTTACCTTCAGCGGCAATCAGTTTGGCAAGGTCGGCTTCCTCTTCCAAGGCACGCACACGTGCCTTTTCCCAAACCTCCATCAGCAGGTTGTTCACGGCCTCTGGGGTCTTGGCCATCGTGTTATCAAGTTTGAGAGCGGCATAATTCTCGTAACCCAGAAGATCCGCTTTCTCACTACGCAGGGCCAAAGTCTCGCCGATAATGTCGCGGTTGTCGGTCTCGCCACCATTCTCACCGCGCGCAATCCACGCCTTGAATGCCGTTTCGCGCAGGTCGCGCCGCTCGGAAAATGTGAGGAAAGGTTCGATGATGGAGCGGGACAGGGTGACGGCAAATTTGCCCGCCTGACCGCGGCTTTCAGCCTGCGCAGCCATAGCATCTTTCAAGAACTCCGGAATACCTTCGAGATCACTTTCTTCAAGGAAAAGCGACCAGCCGGACTCATCTGCCAAAACGTTCTGACCAAAATTGGCACCCAGTGAAGCGAGCCGCTCGTTGATGCTTGCCAGACGCTCCTGCTCAGGCTTTGCGAGTTTGGCTCCGGACTTTACAAAGCCCTTCCAATGACGTTCCAGAACGCGGGTCTGTTCAACGGTCAAACCAAGCTGTTCTTTCTTCTCCCAAAGCGTATCAATGCGCTGGAAGAGCTTCTCGTTCATGCCGATTTTGGAATAGTGGCGTGACATCTTGGGCGAGATTTCGCGCTCCAGACCTTGAATGGTGGGGTTGGTATCGGCTCCGGCACGGTTCCAGAAAAGTGCGGAAACCCGTGAAAGCTCGTCGCCACAAACCTCCAGCGCGACAATCGTATTTTCAAATGTCGGCGCGTCTGCACTATCGGCAATTTCATCGATTTCGGCATCGTGCGCCACCATGGCAGCATCAAAAGCGGGGGCGAAATCATCATCTTTGACAGCAGCAAAATCCGGCAAGCCGTTTTTGCCGTTCCAGTGTGTCAGTGCGGGGTTCAGTTGACCAAGTGTCATGGAAATCCTCTAGGGCGGGAACAAATCAATCTTGCTTATATGTTTACCTTGAATGTGGTGAGTGCAAGAACCCACGTAAAAATTGATGACTGTCACTTGAGAAAAATCCATGCTCGATATACTAAGCTAACCTTATTATATACGAGACTTAGAATGAACGAGCGCACTGATCCACAATCACTAGGCTTTCTGTTAACGGACGTTGCCCGGCTTTTGCGCGCCGAATTTGAGCGCCGTATTAATGCAACGGGGCTTGGCCTGACAGCAGGTGAGGCGCGAACGCTTTTGCGTATCGATGCATATCCCGACAGGCGCCAGACGATGCTGGCCGAACATATGTCCATCGAGCCCATGACGCTTTGTCGCTTTGTCGACCGCTTGGAAAATGCTGGTCTGGTAAGCCGCCAGCCTGATGCGGCTGACCGACGAGCAAAAATTATTACCCTGACCGAAGATGGTCGCAAACTTGTCGACCAGATCAGGGTTAGCACGACCGCGATGCTTGATGACATCCAATCAGGACTCACACCGCAGGAGCGAGACGCTCTGAAAAACACGCTCATGACACTTCAAACCAACCTGACGGACACACAACCCGCAGCGGCGAACGGATAAATCCAATGCAACATGTTCAAGCCGCCATCATGAGCGAACGCCGAACGAGCCTGATTGCCGCGCTGCTGATTGCACTCGGCCCCCTTTCCATGGCGATGTACACCCCGGCCATGCCACAGCTGGCATTGGCCTTCGGGTCGCCAGAGTCCGCCATCAAGATGACGCTGACGCTCTATTTCGGCGGTTTTGCCCTTGCCCAGCTTGTGGCAGGCCCTGTTGCCGACGCCTACGGCCGACGAGCGGCAACAATCATCTTCATGTCACTCTATATGATCGGCAGTCTGACGGCCGCATTTGCAACCTCGGTTGAATTCCTGATCATCGGTCGCGTGGTGCAAGGCATTGGCGCTGCGGTGGGGCAAACGGTAGCCCGCGCTATCATACGCGACCAGTTTGTCGGTCAGCAGGCCGCCCGTATTATGAATATGGCGGGCATCATCCTTGCTATTGCGCCAGCCCTGTCACCGGCGATCGGCGGTGTTCTGCTGGCAACCCTCGGGTGGCGGTCAATCTTCTTTACCATGCTTTTCATTTCTATTGCCGCTCTTGTCGTCGTACTCACCTTCATGAGTGAAACAACTGCGCCCGACAAAAGCAAAATGCGTCCCCTGCCACTTGCCAAAGCCTATGTCACAATCCTCCTCAATCCGGTTTTCATGACAGGAACAATCGTCGTGGCGGCGGCAGTGGGCGCGCTCTATACCCTGGCTTCAATTCTGCCGTTCATTCTGATCGACAAAGTCGGCCTGACACCAACCCAGTTCGGCGCAGGCATGCTGATGCAATCCGGCATGTTTCTTTCAGGTTCGCTGGTATTTCGCTATATGATGCGCTGGGCGGACGCTGAAAAGCTGGTGCGCCCGGGCCTCGGCTTTATAGCGCTTGGAAGCATTGCTACCGTCGTAAGCGGCGTAATGCTTGAGCCGAGCTACCTTTCCGTCATGATGCCGGTTGGCCTCTACGCATTTGGAATTGCGTTCGTAATGCCACACCTCATGGTGGCCGCCCTGCAGCCATTTCCGCATATTGCTGGCTCCGCCTCATCCATGATGGGCTTTCTGCAGATGGGTACAGGATTGCTTGGTGGCTTTCTCTCCGCCCTCTTTACCGACCAGCACACGGCACTGATGACAATCATGCCATTGATGGGCCTGACCTGCATTATCGCCTACATTTTCAACGCTTCGCTGACACAAAGAACGTTAAGACAAGCTCCCGCCAAATAAGGGTGCCCCCCGCAACTGCCAAAATCAAACAAACAGGAGACACCCACCATGCGCGTGGTCGAATATAAACAATACGGAAATCCCGTCGACGTCTTGAACTTGAGCGAGCGCCCGACACCGGAACCACACGCCGGTGAGATTCGAGTAAAAATGAGCATGTCGCCGATCCACAATCACGACCTTTGGACCATTCGAGGCCAATATGGCGTGAAGCCCGCTCTGCCTGCCATTGGCGGCACCGAGGCGGTGGGCGTGGTAGACGCGTTGGGCGAAGGCGTTGACAATGTGAAGGTTGGTCAGCGCATTACCGCCGCTTCACTGACAGAAACCTGGGCGGACTATTTCATCATGGATGCCGTGCGCGCCGTTCCGCTGCCAGATAGCGTCAGCGATGAACTCGGCTGCCAGCTGATTGCCATGCCAATCAGCGCGATGATGGCGCTGGAAGAGCTGGAGGCAAAACAGGGCGAATGGCTTATCCAGAACGCCGCGACGGGCGCAGTGGGCAAGACAATCTCCATGATCTGCGCATCGCGCGGCATCAACGTGATCAACGTCGTGCGCCGTGAAGCTGGCATTGACGAACTCAAGGCACTGGGCATTTCAAATGCCGTTTCAACGAGCGATCCCGAATGGCTTGCAAAGGCTAGAGCGATCGCTGGCGACGCACCAATCCTCTATGCAATCGACTCCGTTGGCGGCAAGGAAAGCGGCCAGCTCATGGGCCTGCTCGGCGAAGGCGGCACACTCATGTCTTTCGGCACGATGAGCGGCGGCAATATGGAAATCGCCTCACGCGACCTGATCTTCAAACAGACCAAAGTTGTCGGCTTTTGGGGTGCCAAACGTGGGGGCAAGACAAGCCCACAGGATTTCGTGCGTATGATCACTGAACTGGTGACGCTGGCGGCAACCGGCAAGCTGAACCTGCCCGTGGACGGCGTTTTTGAACTGTCCAACGCCAGTGCCGCAGCTGAGGCAAGCGCCAAACCGGGCCGCAAAGGCAAGATCGTCTTCAGGGTTTGAGGAGATCTCCACCAACAAAAAAGGGGCTCCGGCAAAACCGGAGCCCCTTTCAATTCAACAGCTGAAAACTCAGCCCATATTGCGCTTTGCAAGTGTGCGCATGCGCAGCGCGTTGAGCTTGATGAAACCTGCCGCATCCTTCTGGTCGTAGGCGCCATGGTCATCTTCAAACGTCACC
>JBNKQT010000098.1:0-7659 GCA_050297115.1 Ensifer sp.
CGTTTCTCTGATCAGCAGCTTCAAACGCTGAGCTTCCAGACAAACAGTAGCAACCCGACGACCCTCAGCACTAAGGAGTATAGTATATGAGTGATACTGGGATTCCGGCCCCGGAGGGGGATGCAGCTCCAATTGAGACCAACTATGAAGTTGGTCAGGACAATATCACCACATCTATCGGCCCGTTTGGCCTTGATGTTCACAACCCGGTTTTTGTTATTTCCGGCCTCACCATTGTTGCTTTCGTGTTCCTGACACTTGCGCTTCAGGATCAGGCATCCGCTTGGTTTACAGCCGTACGAGACTGGGAAACAGCCACATTCGACTGGTTCTTCCTGGCCGCAGGCAACGTCTTTGTTCTTCTCTGCCTTTTCCTTATCGTATCACCCTATGGCAAGGTACGTTTGGGCGGCAAGGAAGCAACGCCGGACTATAGCTACACATCCTGGTTCGCGATGCTCTTTGCCGCTGGCATGGGTATTGGCCTGATGTTCTACGGCGTTTCGGAGCCGATCTCGCACTTCTCGTCGTCCTTTGCTGAAGGTGCCGGTTCTACAGATAGCTGGGCGCCGCTCTCAGGTGCCGCTGGCGACGCGGAAGCCGCACACGGCCTTGCAATGGCAGCAACCATCTTCCACTGGGGCCTGCACCCTTGGGCAATGTATGCTGTTGTGGCTCTGGCTCTGGCTCTGTTTGCCTATAACAAGGGCCTGCCGCTCACCATGCGTTCGATTTTCTACCCGATCTTCGGCGAGCGCGTATGGGGCTGGACTGGCCACATTATCGACATTTTGGCTGTGTTCGCGACGCTCTTTGGCCTTGCAACATCGCTCGGTTTCGGTGCTGAACAGGCAAACGCTGGTCTGAACCATGTGTTTGGTTTGCCGATCACGGAAACATCCAAGATCCTGCTGATCCTCGGCATTACCGGTCTTGCGCTGACTTCCGTTGTCGCTGGTCTGGACGCTGGTGTTAAGCTTCTGTCTGAAATCAACATGGTGCTTGCAGCGCTTCTGCTGCTCTTCGTCGTCATCGTTGGTCCGACTGTTGCAATCCTGACCGGCTTCTTCACCAACCTCGTGGACTATGCAACCTATCTGCCTTCGCTGTCTAATCCATTCGGTCGAACGGATGACAACTTCCGTCAGGGTTGGACCGCGTTTTACTGGGCATGGTGGATTTCATGGTCGCCGTTTGTGGGCATGTTCATCGCGCGCGTTTCCCGTGGTCGTACAGTTCGTGAGTTCATCACCTGTGTTCTCATCATTCCGTCCATCGTTTCCGTGTTCTGGATGACAGCATTCGGTGGTACTGCGATCGACCAGATCATCAATGATGGTTACACGGCTGCTGCTGACGCTGACCTGCCGCTGAAGCTCTTTGCAATGCTTGAGCATCTGCCGCTTTCCTCGATCACGTCCTTTATCGGCGTTATTCTGGTTATTGTGTTCTTCGTGACATCTTCGGACTCCGGTTCGCTGGTTATCGACACGATTACAGCTGGTGGTAAGGTTGACGCTCCGGTTCCGCAGCGCGTGTTCTGGGCAACATTCGAAGGTCTGGTTGCTATTGCACTGCTGATTGGTGGTGGTCTTGCAGCGCTTCAGGCCATGGCCGTTGCAACGGGTCTTCCGTTCACGCTCGTGCTGTTGCTTGGTTGCTGGGCAATCATCAAGGGCCTGCATTCAGAGCCTCGCTAAGCTGATAGGCCAAACCTTGAAACAGAAACGCCCGGTGAGTTTTCACCGGGCGTTTTTTATATGTGATTTTTTATGTCTTCACGCGCGTACCGGCCCGTCTGCCTGCGCTCCAGACGGGGCGGCCAAAAGTGGCCGACGGGCACTCGGCCTCGCGGTGCCATGTGCACCGAATTCTTTTCCCTCGATCTCTCAAGGGATTTCCCAACAGGTGCGCAGACACCTGTCAGCTGCCGTGCCGAGTGCCGTCCGAGCATATGCGAGGCCCCGCCCGGGGTGCAGCCCCGCAGGGGCGGTGCGCACGTGAAGGCAAACCAAACCGAAGCAAAGTGCGACGACGAGCGTGAGGACAGAACTAGCCCGCGTAGTCTTCGTCGCTCACCTTTTCCATCCAGTCTACGGCCTTGCCGTCCTTTGCTTCCTGAATGGCAATGTGTGTCATGGCATTGGTCGGGCTGGCGCCATGCCAGTGCTTTTCACCTGGTGGAAACCAGACGACATCACCCGGGCGGATTTCTTCAACCGGACCGCCCTCGCGCTGCACGCGGCCAACACCGGCCGTCACAATCAGAGTCTGGCCAAGCGGGTGTGTGTGCCACGCGGTGCGGGCGCCAGGCTCGAATGTGACAGCCGCACCAGCTGCAGTCGCAGGCGCTTCACTCTGAAATACCGGGTCGATGCGCACCGTGCCGGTGAACCAGTCTTCCGGTCCTGGCATTGAAGGGATTGTTCCTGCTTTGGTGATTTTCATGGTGGTCTCCTTTTGGTTTATGTCTTCACGCGCGTACCGCCCTTGCGGGCTGCGCTCCAAACGGGGGGCGCAATTGTGCGCGACGCGCCGTCGCGCTTGCGGTGCGAGCACCGAATTCTTTTCCCCTGAGCCATCAAAAGACTTCCCAACAGGTGCGCCCGCACCACGCAAAGCGCGCTCCCGCAGGTCAGGCCGTAAGGCCGTTGCGACCGTGAGGGAAATGAAACTCAAACCGCTTCAGCGGTCAGCGGAAATTCCCCTCTCGTCATCAACGCCTCTTTCCAGCCATCGAGCCGCCCAAGACGAATAAGGTCGCGGGAATAGCGGTAGCTGGCATAGAAGAAGACGAGGTTGCCCCATGGCGCGTAGTAGCAGAGGTCGCCCGGTTGTTCGTTGCCGTAGCGCTCCGCCTCGTCTTCGCTCAGCTTGCGTGGCAGATAGGCGATTTTTTCGTTGTTGGAATAATCTTCGATCTTGAGCGCGTTGAGCGGCAGCATGGAAGCGAGGTCACGCGCTGATGGATTGTCGTAAAGATCGGCGGTGAATTCGTGATCTGCAAATTTGAATTTGACCTTCATGATCGATTTTTCCTGTGCTGATGTGACTTTGGGAAGTGCCAAACCTGCAGCTGCAATGCCGAGAAAGGTTCTTCGAGATATGGATTTCTGTTGAAACATCATTTGTTCCGTTCCCATTCATACCAGGAGCTGAGGGCGGCGAGAGAGGCGCCTAGAAGTAAAAAGCTTGCCAGCGAGAATGAACTCCACCAGCCAAATGTGTCAAAAAGCAAGCCGCCAAAAGCAGCGCCGCCGTGATTGCAAGTTGAATTGTGGCGATCTGAAGTCCGCCTGCCGCCTCCGCATCATCTGGCAAAGCGCGGCTTATCCATGTGCCAAATGTAACGGGTGTGGCGGCGCCGGGCATGCCCCAAAACGCCAGCAGCACTGCCTGGTCGCCGTTTGATAGGTGGGTTGATGGTGATGAGACCGCAATCAGCGCTAGCGCCAAGCGGGGTTTCGATCTCTTCACCGGCAAAGCCAATTGTGCAAGCTGTCATACCGGGTGGAACTTCACCGACAATCAGTTCCACGATATTGGCCTTTTCTCGGAGGATCTCGGTCGTGGCGAGCTTGAACCGGACAATCCCAAAGCAGCGCATGCTTTCAAGACGCCGGGCTTGAGAAATACGGAGTATCGCGCGCCATTCATGCATGATGGCAGCATTCCCGATCTGGAGGGCGTGATTGTCCACTATGAAAGCGGCGGTATCCAACGCCCTTCGTTGTCAGACTTCATGATCCCTATTGAATTGACGGATGGTGAGCGCGACGACCTGATTGCCGTTATGCGGACATTGACCGCTGAGCGTCAGGATACGCCGCTTCCCACATTGCCGAATTGATTTTACGAGGTTGAGATATGCCTATGTTGGTCGTGTGCTGGCAATGACCACGTTCATGTCGTCTGAAGATATTGCGCGTGATTTCGGCAAGCTCTCCGGTACGGTGGAAGCGTCTCTGGATCACTTCTCTCAAAACGCGCTTTCTGAGGATGTCAGCACGCACGTTTCTCAAATTGTAGACCTCTATGCTGAATGGCGGTCAGACGTTGGCAAGCTTCTTGGCTTTGAGAAATCGGTTGAAATTCCCACTTTGGAAAAGCTGAACCGATCAGGCAGTTCAGTTATGGCCGCATTGATGGAAACGGACGCGTTTGCCGCGAAGACCGCGTCGGACAGCGTGGCTGCTGCCGGAGCACAATTGAACAGTGCGATTAACGAGGAATTGGAAATCACGGCGATTGCAGCGGTGATTGCCTTTGGCTTTTTGTTCTTCGTCGCCAATCGTACGGCCGCCCCGATTGTCCGCATTACGCAGGCCATGCGCAAGCTCGCCGGTGGCGACACTGAGGTGAGCATTCCGGCACGACGTGGAGCACGTGAAATTCGCGCCATGATCGATGCTTTGGAAGTGTTTCGCGATAATGCGCAGGCCCGTGCGAAGCTGGAAAGCGAAAGCCGGGAGCACAATGCCAACCTTTCCAATATGACCTCTGAGGCAGAACTGCTGCGCGCGCAAATGAATGATGCTGTGCAGAGGGCATCCAGTGGTGATTTTTCGGTTCGCATCAACGGGCCCTTTACCCGCCGGGAAAATGTTGAGCTGGCAGACCTGCTAAATGGCCTTCTTGCCGGATTTGCAACTGGTATCAACGAGACCTCACGGGTGCTGCAGGCTCTGGCCGATGCCGATCTGACTGTTTCTTTTGAAGGGCAGCATCAAGGCGCATTCGCCAAACTGCAGGAAAACGCAAATGCGGTGATCAACCGGCTTTCCGATCTGGTTTACCGTCTGGCCAATGCCTATCAGTCCGTCTCCAGTGCCAGCGATGAAATCAGCCGTGGCACAGACGACTTGAACCAGCGTTCGCTTCAACAGGTGACAACTATTCAGGAAACCACCGAGACGACGAATAATGTTGTTTCGACAGTGAGCGATAATGCCAAGCGCGCTGGCGAGGCCACCCAAGTGATTGGCCGCACCAATGCGATGGCTGAAGAGAGCAACAAGGTGATGACCAGTGCCGAAAATGCCATGGTACAGATCACCGGCTCCTCGGCGCAGATTTCCGAGATCATTGCGGTGATTGAAGATATCGCTTTCCAAACCAACCTTCTGGCGTTGAATGCCGGTGTCGAAGCCGCGCGTGCGGGCGAAAGCGGCAAGGGCTTTGCCGTGGTGGCAACGGAAGTGCGTGCTCTGGCACAGTCCACGGCAAAAGCCTCCAATGAGGTGAAGGCGCTGATTGAGAAGAGCCATCAGGAGGTGAGCACCGGTGCCGAGCTTGTGCGCAAAGCGACCGAGCAATTTGCCGAGATTGTCAAATCAATTGCGGCAGTTTCGTCTCTGTCTTCCGAAATCGCCTCCGAGAGTGCAAACCAGAGCTCCAATCTGTCTCAGCTCAGCCAGGCCATGCGCAGCCTTGATGAATTGACGGAATACAACACTCGTCTGGTGGCGGAGGTAAATTCCTCCACTCGCAGGACAAGTGCGGAAATGGATAGCTTGCGTGAAATCATCAGCGTGTTCCGCCTTGCCGGAACAGGCGGAGCAAACAAGCAGGCGGCGTGATTGGATGATCGTATTGCGCCGCTTTTTATAGGCGGCGCAGTCCCCACTCACATGATGAGGGGCTCCTGTGTGAGCGTGATGCCAAATCGATCTTTCACCTCGCCCTTGATGCGCTCGGTGAGTGCGGCAACATCGCCATAAGTCGCGCCGCCATGGTTCACCAGAATGAGTGCGTGGTTTTCAAAAACACCCGCATTGCCCTCGCGAATACCTTTCAGGCCGCAAGACTGGATGAGCCATGCTGCCGACAGCTTTGCGGTGCCGTCGGCTTGCGGATAGCGCGGCGCACCCTCAATGCTCTCGGCGAAGTCCGTTTCCACAATGGGGTTGTGGAAGAAGGAACCGGCGTTGCCGAGCGTGCGCCAGTCGGGCAGCTTGCTGCCACGCAGCGCCAAGACCCGATTCATGATGATTTCGGGCGTTAATTCACCCTCAAGTGTATCGAGCCCGCTATAGTTCACAATGGGCTGCCACGGCGAAGGCAGCTCCAGGGTGACGCTGAGAATGATGTAGCGGTCGGTTTGTTTGAAGGCACTTTGGCGATAAGCGAATTGGCAATCGTCGCGGTGCAGGGTCACCACGTCACTGGTTTCAAGATCGTAAGCCTGAAGCGAATGGAAGCGGTCGGCCAGTTCCAGCCCGTAAGCGCCGATATTTTGCACCGGTGCTGCGCCAACCGTGCCGGGAATACCCGCCAGATTCTCAAGCCCGCCGAGGCCCAGGCTCACAGTCCATTCCACAAAAGGCGGCCAGTCTTCGCCCGCCTGCGCGGTGATTATCTGGCCGTCGACCTTGCGTCCCTTGAAGGCCATCAGGCCGACAACGCCTTCAATCCGTTCGCGCAGGATAATGTTGCTGCCGCCACCGATGATCTTGAGCGGCAGTGCTCTGGACTTTGCAAAAGCAGCGAGTTCGGCAAGATCATCCACGCTTGCAACAATTGCACCATATCGGGCGCGTGAGACCAACCCAAATGTGTTGCTTTGCGAAAGATCGAAATCCGAAACGATTTCCATGCCGATACCCTGTTTTTCGTTCCGGCTGGCTTATTACGGATAGTCTTCCCGCTCAAGTGGTTTGAGGTGAATGATGTTTTCGCCACGGCGCATGCGGATGTTGATGCGGAACGAGTTGGCGACACGTTCGGAGCGATCAACGAAGAGTTCGGCAATCTCCGGCGGGCAGGTTTCATGCACGGTATTGCGGAAGAGAGCGAGCCAGCGCTTGAAGTGCGGGTCGTCAAGGTCAAGTGCCATATGCTTGGGTAGCGGACGGCCGTCATAGCGCTTGGTACCAAGCAGCATGGAACTCCAAAAATCGACAATCGTATCGAGATGATGTTGCCAGCGGTCGTCTGGCACGGCGTTTATGAAGACCGGGCCGATCAGGTCATCTTCGCGGGCACGCGCGTAGAAACTGTCCACCACATTGCGGATCATCGCCTCGTCGAGGCTATCGGGCACATTGGCGCCGCTACGGGTCAGGCGGGTGCCGAGCGGTTGGCGTTCAATTGGGCTCATGCATGCAACTCGCGAATGATATAGGTGCAGCGCCGCCCGCCATTGACGATATTTTCTGTGCGCTCAACATGGGTGTCTGGCCCAAGAACGGACTGGAAAACCTGAAGCTCGGCACGGCAGAAGTTTTGACAATTGGTGGCAGCTGCGCAAATGGGGCAATGGTTTTCATGCAGCAGGAAGGCGCCATCCTCTGTTTCCTGCCAGCCCGCCATATAACCTTCGGCCGAGCGAAGGTCGCTCAATACTGCCACACGTTCGCTCAGGTCCTTTTGGTCGCTCATCGCTGCCTCATAGTTTTGGCGGGCAATATTCTCCCGGGCGGCAATGATTTCGTCCAGCGCAGGCTCACCAAGTGCGTTGCGTATAATATCAAGCAGCTGAACGGTCAGTGCTGCATGGGTGTCAGGAAATCGCGACTGTGCGGCCTCTGTCAGCGACCATTTTTGCGTGGGGCGCCCGACACCGGAACGCTCACTGATTGAGGTCACCAGATCTTCTTCCGCAAGCTTTACAAGTTGCTGACGTGCAGCCTCACCGCTTGTGCCCAGCATCTTGCCAAG
>JBNKQT010000099.1:0-4886 GCA_050297115.1 Ensifer sp.
TTCGAAAAGGTGCAGGTGTTCGGCATCCCGCCAATCATCGGTTCCAAAATGAATTGCTGCATCGAATGTCTCCGCTGCAAAGTTGAAGCGCTTCAGGCGTGTTGCCAAATTGATCGTGACGCCGGGGTGTTGGTTTAGAAAATCACCCAGCCGTGGAGTCAGCCAGTGAGAACCGAGGCCTGGCAAAATGGCGAGAGACAGCGTCCCTCCGGTGGGATTGGAGGCAAATTCCATACTGGAGCGCTGGATGAGATCAAGCGCCCGCGTCACATCGCGACCGTAGGCGATCGCTGAATCTGTGGGAATCAGCCTTTTCCGGCTCCGCTCAAACAGCGGATGCCCGAGTTGTTGTTCCAGATTTTGGACCAGGCGGCTCACCGTGCTTTGTGTCAGATCAAGTTCCCGGGCTGCAGCTGCGGTGGAACCGGTTCGTAGCACTGCTTCGAAAGCAGTCAGCAGACTTACAGAGGGCTGAAATCGTCTTGGGCGCATGCTCATATATGTATATTATACATATAATAAGCGACAGAAAGTGTTTTTCAGTGCCAGTATGAGCATTATACACATATTAGTAACGAAACCCATTCGGAGTCAGAGCTATGTCTCAACAGTCGCACAAAGGCGGTTCCTTTAATTGGGAAGACCCATTCCTGCTTGATGATCAATTGAGCGATGAAGAGCGAATGGTCCGCGACACTGCGGCTGCCTTTGCGAGTGACAAATTGCTGCCGCGAATTGAGGATGCCTATCTAAATGAGACGACCGACCCGGAGATTTTTCGTGAGATGGGCGCCCACGGTCTGCTCGGTCCAACGGTGCCCGAAGAATATGGCGGGGTCGGCGCATCCTATGTGTCCTATGGCTTGGTGGCACGCGAAATTGAACGTATCGATTCCGGCTATCGCTCCATGATGAGCGTACAGTCGTCGCTGGTCATGTATCCGATCTATGCCTATGGTTCTGAAGAGCAGCGGAAGAAATATCTGCCAAAACTTGCCAGTGGCGAATTTATCGGTTGTTTCGGTCTGACCGAACCGGACGCGGGTTCTGATCCCGGTGGTATGAAGACCCGGGCGGAAAAAATCGATGGCGGCTATCGTATTAACGGCTCCAAAATGTGGATTTCGAACGCACCTATTGCGGATGTTTTTGTGGTCTGGGCGAAGTCGGATGCGCATGAGGGCAAGATCAGGGGCTTTGTTCTTGAGAAAGGAATGAAAGGTCTTTCCGCGCCAAAGGTCGGTGGCAAGCTCAGCTTGCGTGCCTCAATCACGGGCGAGATTGTACTCGAAGATGTTGAAGTCGGCGAAGACGCCCTTCTTCCAAACGTGTCGGGCCTTGGTGGCCCGTTTGGCTGCCTCAATCGTGCTCGCTATGGTATTTCCTGGGGTGCTATGGGTGCAGCGGAAGACTGCTGGCTGCGCGCGCGCCAATATGGTCTCGACCGCCACCAATTCAACAAGCCGCTGGCTGGAACGCAGCTTTTCCAGAAGAAGCTGGCCGATATGCAAACGGAAATTGCGCTGGGCCTTCAAGGATCCTTGCGCGTTGGCCGTCTTATGGATGAGGGCAAGTTTGCACCGGAAATGATTTCCATTGTGAAGCGCAACAACTGTGGCAAGGCACTGGACATCGCCCGGCAGGCTCGAGACATGCATGGCGGCAATGGTATCCAGATCGGGTACCATGTAATGCGCCACGCACAGAACCTGGAAACGGTGAATACCTATGAGGGCACACACGATGTTCATGCACTCATTCTCGGGCGTGCACAGACAGGCATTCAGGCGTTTTTCTGAGGTCCAAGAGTTTGAAATATAGGCTCTGAGGGGGCGTGCACAGAATTGGCTTCGGGATGCTGACCAGCCTCAGCGTCCCGAAAAAATATGAAATGAACAAGCCTTTCGCTCAGACGATGTGAACATCAAGCACAGCACACCGGCTCGGTCTCCTCCACACGCAATGCTTCTTGAAGCGCTGCGCCGAGGTCTTCCGCTTTTGTGACCTTGCGGGCGAAAGCACGGCTTGCCATTCACTGTTATTGGCAATTACCACCAGAACCGGCAGCATTTAAGCCATGATAGCGGGAATGATGCGAAGGGTAACGCCCAAGCCATCGGTGCGGATAACGGTCTTCATGCAAGCGGCAGCTTGGAAGTCTTTACATTTTCATGCCAACCAGAAAGCGGACAAACGCTTCTCCGACATATTCAAGATCGCCATCGTTGTTGATTTCCACGTCGGCTGAATTAGGCGCTGCCATAACACTGGTCTGACGCGACAGACGGGAAAGGATTTCTTCGCGGGATTCGCGCCCGCGTGCTGCAAGACGGTCCGCCAGAACTTCCGGCGGCGCTGTTATCAATGCAATTTTCAGTGCCTCGCCATAAATGTCCCGGAAGGAAGGCAATGCTGCCCGTGAACCATTGACCACAAGAATCCTGCCCGACCGAAGATCATCCAGTGTTGAAGCAGGTATGCCATAGTAGAGGCCGTGGGCATGCCACCAGACAGCAAAGGCACCATTTTTTGCCTGCTGCAAAAATTCCCGTTCATCTACGGATGAATGAGTTTCGCCACCAGCTTCTGCCGGGCGTGTTATGGTTCGGCGTACGAAGGTGAAGTTATTGTCGCTGGTAAGCCGCGAACGGGCAAAATCCATCAGCGTGTCTTTGCCCGCACCGCTTGGCCCCACAACTGCAACAATGGCTCCTGACCTTGTCATTATGCAACCCGCTCACCTTCGCGCCAAACACCCCGGACAACAGGTACACTATCGTTACGGCGAACGCGCACTATATCTGCACGCAAGCCGGTTGCGATACGGCCCCGGTCATTGAGCCCGACTGTTCTGGCAGGTGTTGCCGTAACCATTGCCAATGCCTCGGGCAGGCGGATTTCTTCGTAGGTGTCAGCCAGCACAAAGGGGGCATGGATCAGGCTCAAGGGCACATAATCGGAAGACAGGACATCCAACACACCGTTCTCGGCAAGGTCGCGTGCGGCGATGTTTCCGGAGTGGGATTTGCCGCGCACGATGTTGGGTGCACCCATGAGAACATTCATACCCGCCTCGTGAGACGCTTTTGCGGCATCCATGCTGGTAGGGAACTCGGCGAGACGAACACCAAAGCTTCTGGCTTCCTCAACGTGATCAATCGTTGCGTCATCATGCGAGGCAATCGAAATGCCGCGCTGATGGCAGATCTCAGAGATTGCGTTGCGGTGTTTGTCTGAATATTTGGCCGAGGATTCCTGACGGCGCTTGACGAAATGGGCAAATGCCTCATCGGAAAGGCCACGCTTGGTTTTGTAGTAAAGCGTATATTGTTCCATGGTTTGAAACTGTCGTTGCCCCGGTGCATGGTCCATCAAGGAGGCAAGGCGAACAGCCTCGACATCGCTGAAGGCGTCAAAGTGTTGCATGACGTTTTGCGCGGAAACTTCGCAGCGCAAATGAATGAAGTGTTCAGCGCGCAAGCGTCTTTCGTTAGTGGCCAGCTTGAGGGCATCGGCCATTGTACGCATCTCGCCATCGTCAAAGCCATCATCTTCATCCGAGCCCATGCGAAGGCAGTCAAAAACCGTTGTGATGCCGGAAGAGCTGACCTGGGCGTCATGGGCCTGGATGGCGCTCATCATGTTCCAGCGCACGCCGGGTCGCGGTGAATAGTGGGCCTCAAGGTGGTCGGTGTGAAGCTCGACGAGGCCGGGCAGCAGATAGTCGCCCTCAAAATCAAATCCGGTATTCGTGCTTGTGGAGATATCTGCAATCTTGCCGTCACGGATTAAAATACCGCCTTCGATGATTTCATCCTCAAGCACAATGCGGGCATTGCGGATCACTGTTTCCTGCGTCATTTTCTCGGTCTCTCTTCGTTATCCGTTCTGCAACGCGCGCAAGCGCAGCACGTCGAAAGGCGCGCCTCGGTGCGGTTCGCAAAACAGGGCTATATGTGAAATCTTCAGTGGCTTGCCGCTGAAGGCGGCGAAATGTGTGTCGAGCTTTGAACGTACAGTTGCGCGCTGGTCTTTCGGCACTTTTCCGGTCAAGGTCATGTGAAAGCGGAATTCCTCAAACACATAAGGGTAACCCCATTTCAGAAGGTAATTCCGCTGCCGTTCCGGCAAAGCATCCGGGTTGCGCCGTTCGATATCAGCATGGCCAAGCGGTGCGCGAAATTCTTCGAAACTCTCCACGACGCTCTGTGCTTGGGCGGAAATTTGCGTTTCATGACCCTCTGCTGGAACGAGGGCAAAGAAGGGCCCTAGCTGTCCAATTTTGGTTTCGCCGATTTCAAAGGCCGGTGTTTTGCTTGCGAAATTGTCAAATGCAGCAAGCAAATCAGATTCGCTTTTGCCCTGAGCCAGATGAAACGGTGCCTTCAATGTGCCGTGAAAGCCATAGCGTGCCGGTTCACGTGTCAGGGCTTCATCGCCCGCGAAACTGTCCACCGCACGGCCAAAAGCATCCCGCCCCAACCATGCATTTGCAGCAAGTGTCAGCGGATCATCGGCAGGGGGTGTAAAATAGACAGCGTACCGCAAGAGCGCTCCTTTAAGGTTGAGAATCGGAATAAATCCAAGCGAAGGTCGACGTGGTTAGCCTGCTTGTGTGACAGCTCTATGTTTGTTGCGTGTTATGTTGCGTTGGCTCCCATCAACATTGAGCGCAAACGATTGGAAATATTGTCGAAAACGTAGACGACAATCAGGATAAGCAACACCATATAGGCGACATTTTCCCAGTCCTGATTTGTGCGCATCGCTTCCCAGAGTTTCAAGCCGATACCACCTGCACCGACCGCACCAATAATGGTGGCGGATCGGGTGTTTGATTCCCAAAAGTAAAGCGCCTGGCTTGCAAAGACCGGCAGAACCTGCGG
>JBNKQT010000100.1:0-11081 GCA_050297115.1 Ensifer sp.
GCTCCAAACGCGACAGCGCGGCCTGGCGCAATGGGTGGGACTGGGCGCTCTTCGTGGGCGGTGCCGTGCCAGCCCTCATCTTCGGTGTGGCTGTGGGCAATGTTCTTCAGGGCGTACCATTTCGCCTGACAGAAGACCTGATGCCGCTCTATGAGGGCAGCTTCTATATGAAGTTCCTGGGCCTTTTGAACCCGTTTGCCCTGCTGGCTGGAATTGTCTCGCTCACTATGTTGTTGATGCATGGTGCGGCCTGGCTGACACTGAAAACGGAAGGCCCTGTTGCCGCCCGTGCCCGCAGCATTGGTTCTGTCGCTGGTATTGTTGCGATTGCGGGCTTCGTGCTTGCGGGGCTTTGGCTGGCCCTTGGTATTGATGGTTATCGTCTTGTTGGCGAAACCGCCAGCAATGGCCCGTCCAATCCGCTGCATTCGGAAGTTGCCCGTGACGCGAGCTGGCTTTCTGCCTATGCCGCGCGCCCCTGGATTGCTATTGCACCGCTTCTTGGGCTGCTTGGTATGGCAATGGCGGTGCTTGGCTTGCGGAGCACGCGTGAGGTTTCAACCTTGCTGTGGTCCAAGCTGGGCATCTTCGGTGTCATCTCGACTGTCGGATTGACGATGTTTCCGTTCATCCTGCCGTCCTCGATTGACCCGAAATCGTCGCTTACCGTTTGGGATGCATCCTCATCGCATCAAACCCTGTTTGTGATGCTGTGTGTCACGGTCATCTTCATGCCTCTCATCCTCGCCTACACCGCCTGGGTCTACAAGGTCCTGTGGGGCAAGGTTACGCGTGAAGACATCACCGGACACAGTGAATCCGTCTACTGAGAAAGGAAAAATCATGTGGTATTTCGCCTGGCTTCTCGGACTTCCGCTTGCGGCAGGATTTGCCGTCGTCAACGCCATGTGGCTTGAGCTGCAGGAAGACCGCAAACTGACAGAAGAAAACTGATTGGCTGCCAAATAAGGAACGGCGGGTTTCCCCCACACCGCTATTGCCGATCAGTTTGTTGAGCGCGCGGATTTTCTTTCGCGCGCTCAACCGTGTTTGTCGTGGGGTTTGGTATTCTGCGCCGAATTTGATTGCAGAAGCTTTTTCGCCGCACTTTAGGGCTTGCGCAGCATAACAACGTATTTCCTGCGCTTTTCTTCGGCCGACCAGATCGGGTTTTCGCGTTTCAGGAAATAGAGGGGTTTGGCTGAAGATCGTTCGGCCAGATACTGGATGACCGCATTGGCGTCGGTGTTGCCATAGACGCCGTCGCCGCCCTTGGGATGGGTGAAAACATCGTCGAAAAGGACGTAGCCGCCCGAGCGGCACATGTGCCAAGCATTGCATGTATCCCATGCAACTTCGGGGTAGAGGTGCCCGCCGTCAACCCAAATGAGGTCGAACTTCCGGTCAACCTTTTCGGGAAGAAAGAATGAATTGGTTTCCAGGAGTGTTATGCCATCCTGATCGATATTGGCATCGCGCTTGGCTTTGTGATCGGCGTAGACGGTGGGATCTTCGCGGCGATAGGACGTGCGATAAATCGGGTCGTCCTCCGGCAAATCGCAGGTGAAAATTTCCGCATGCGGGAACAGAAGTTTCAGCAGTGCTGCCGTTTTTCCTCGAAATGTGCCAATTTCCAGAATGTTTTTGATGTCTGGAGCATCCTTTGAAAGGCTCAGCGCTGAAAACAGCAGCCAATGGACGGAATCTTCCCCCGTTTCCATGTTGAACGGCTTGCTGTTCATGGTTGCGAGCGCCGCATTCAGCCTTTCCAGAGCCTGCTCCCGCTCCAACCCGGCTTCCTTAAAGCGGCGCTTCATCTCGGCGCGAGCGCCTTCAGCGTCATATTGGCTGATGGCCAAATGACGTCTGACCTTATTCAGAACTCTTCGTGGGTCGATAAAGCGCAATATCGTCAAGTGATGTTCCCCATTAGGACTGAACAAAAGTCTTATGTGTTATTTGGACGGCCATGAAAGGACTTTTTGCAACAGATCGCTCTGTTCCTCTGACTGGCCTATATATTCAAGCACAATATCTGCTTCCCCGGGCTCATTGACCGAAGGCAGGCTTTCTTCCACGGCGACTGATCTTAGCTGCCCGTCAGTTTCGATGATGCGCATTTGCTCAATGGATTCAAAGCGCTCAACCAGGGTTGGCGCTTTGTTGGCAATCTCCAGCAGGTAGTCTTTCCGATAGCCGATAAGGCCGAGAATCTTTCGGATATAGGTCTGCTGATCGGAGAATTTTGCCACCGACGGTGTACGACGGAAGCAATATTTGATGCTGTTTTGCTCGGAGACGGAGCATTTGACAAAAGAGTGTCTGTCCAGCTCTTCAGGCGAATTGATTGGCGCAGTCGCATTCCATGCCATCGCATCTTGATCAGTAATCATGGTTTGCACCATGAAGGCGACATGGCGTGGCAGTAGCAATGGTTCATCACCTTGCAGCAGCAGCACATGCGTGCAATCGATATCAGCTGCGGCCTCTGCAATGCGGCTTGTCCCGTTGGTATGAGACTTGGATGTCATGATTACCTTGCCACCGGCTGAACTGACGGCGTCGGCAATTTCCGTGTCACAGGTTGCGACATAAACTTCTGCAAGTTGTTCTACCATGAGCGCGCGGCGGCGCACATGCTCAATCATGGGAACGCCATGAAAAGGAAAAAGGATCTTTCCCGGAAACCTCACGGAAGCCAGATGGGCTGGAATGATGGCAACTGCTTTTGATGTCTGGGTCATTGGGGCAGTACACCACAATCAACGTTGATTGATTGTCCTGTAATGGCAGATGCTGCATCTGAGGCCAGATAAAGCGCCATCGCGGCAACATCTTCACCCTTGGGAAGTCGTCCAAGTGCGGCATTGCCCGCCGTAAAGTCTGCCAGGAACTTCTCAGGATTGCCCTTTGCGGGAGACCATTCGGTTTCCAGTGCTTCCATCAAGCCGGGCGTTCTGATCAGAACGGGGCAAAGGCCGTTCACGCGAATGTTCTGGGGGCCGAGCTCTTTTGCAAGTGATTGCGTCAGGCCGTTCATCGCGAACTTGGAGGCGACATACATCGAATTGTTTGGTGTGCCACGCTTTGCAGCAAGGCTTGAAATATTGATGATCGCGCCACCGTCCTTCATGGTACGGGCTGCCACCTTGCAGCCCCAGAAGGCACCCTTCAAATTGACGGCCATCATCTCGTCGAAGAATTCGTCATCGATCATGCCAATCGGGCGCCATTCGGAAAATCCGGCATTGTTGATATAAACATCAACCCTGCCATAAGCCTTCAACGCCTCGTCGACGAGGTTTTGCTGAGCTTCTTCCGAGCGCACGTCTGTTGGAACAAACGTCACGTTTTCCGGGGAAACCTCTGTGATCCCGCTTTCATTTCGCGCGCCAACCACGACTTTGTAGCCAGCGTTGGCAAAGCCCTCGGTGAGAGAGCGTCCGATCCCGCGGCTGCCGCCTGTTATCACTGCTACTTTCATCTTGTGGTCCTTAAATCGTCATCGCAGAAAAGCCGCCATCGACAGCAATTTCCGCGCCTGTGACAAATGAAGCTGCGTCCGAGGCAAGCCAGATGAGGGCGCCAACCAGCTCTTCCACCTCACCATAGCGTCCCATCGCGGTGTGCCCGAGAATGGCAGCTTCACGATCCGGTGTGATGAAGTTTTTCCGGTTCCATGCGGTTGGGAAAAAGCCCGGGCGGATGGCATTCACACGCACACCCTGTTGTGCCCATTCGCGCCCAAGGTTTTGCGTCAGGTTTTTGATGCCTGCCTTGGCAACGGAATAGGGGAAAGCCTTGGAAAGGGGCGGGCCGGCAGATGCCGAGGAAATGTTGATGATCGATCCCTTGCTGTGCTCCAGCATGTGTGCCCCAAATGTCTGGCAGCCGAGAAAGGTTGAGGTGATCTGTGAATCAATAACGGCCTGCCATTCCGAAAGCTCCAGCTCGAGGAAGGGTTTCGGGCTGTTGATTCCAGCACCGTTGACGAGAATGTCCACCTTTCCATAGTGGTCGATTGCCGTAGCAAGGGCGGCCTCAAAGCTCTCCTTCCTGGTCGCGTCCAGCTGAACGCCAATGGCTTCGCCGCCAGCTTCCCTGATCTGGTTGGCGACGGCCTCAGCCTTTTCTTCGCGCAAATCGAGAACCACGACCTTGCAGCCTGCTTTGCCGAAAGCGCGGGCCATTTCGCCGCAAAGGTGTCCGCCACCGCCTGTTACAGCGGCGACTTGACCAGAAATTCCAAACAGTTCTTCAACGAAAGACGCCATAGCAGGTTAAGCCTTGAATTTATTGACGATATCACGGGTTTGCTCGGCCCATTTCCAAAGCACAAAGAGGTCTGAGCCGAGAATTGCAAACGTGTAGCCCTGGTCGAAAAGATCTTCGACCCCGTCTTCCGTTACATTGGCCAGCTGGGTGCAGCAGCTTTTACCGTGGCGTTTGCAGGCTTCCACCACCTTGGCAGCAGCAGCGCGAACCGTAGGGTGATTGATCTGACCTGGCAAACCCAGCGAGCCGGAAATGTCGTAAGGCCCGACCATGACAGCATCAACTTCGTCAAATTCGAGCAGGCTGTCGATATTCTCAACGCCCTTGATGGACTCGACCTGCAATATGATGCTGGAGGAGTCGTTCCAGCTCTGGATATATTCATCGAAATCAAAGCCATAACCATGAGCGCGGTTAACACCGTAGCTGCGGCGACCGACCGGCGGGAATTTCATCGCGTCAATGAGGGCTCGAACTTCATCGGCTGTTTCGACCATCTGCACGATCATGCCGTCAGCACCGGCTTCCAGCAACGGCTTGAAGAAATCGTTGCTGTGGGAAACAGGCCGGGGCAGGCAGGTAGTGCCCTCAGCCTGACAGGATGTGATGATGGAACGGGCCTGTTCCAGCGATATGGTTGTGTGTTCCATGTCGATGGAAATGAAATCGAAACCGGCGCGGGCGAAAGTTTCAACAATCGAGGGGTCAGGATAGGATACCCAACCACCGAATACCCTTTCTCTGTTCCTGAGCTTTTCCTTGAGCCGTAAACGTCTGGAAAGGGTGTCCTGGAAGGGCATAATCTTGAACCTCTCGGGCCGCAAAAAAATTTGCGCGTTGTTAACATTCCTGCCATTGGCTGGCAAGCGGATTAGGTGCCCGACAACACGCGGGCAACAGGTGGTTTTGCAGTCCCGAGATTGGGGCCATGTGCACCCCGCCGGAGCGCAAATGACGGACCCGAGCTTCAGACTTTTTCGTTCTTTTTCCAAACCGTGCGGTTAATGTAGTCGATATAACTCATCACGATACGAGATATCTGACGTGCGACCAGCGGAGATTCGTAATCGGGTACCGGTGTCGTCGTTGCATCGCGCTCATGCTGGTCAGTGACCATGCGGATTGCATCAAGCACCTGTTCGGTCTTCAGGCCGGACATGACAAGAGTGCCGACATCCATGCCCTCAGGCCGCTCATGAGCGTTGCGCAGGGTCACGGCGGGCAGACGCATCAATGAGGCTTCTTCCGTGATCGTTCCGCTGTCTGACAATGTGCAAAATGCGTTGATCTGGAGGTTGTTATAGTCGAAGAAACCAAACGGTTTGAGAAAGCGAACCAGCGGGTCAATCGGCTTGTCGCCCAGCGCTTCGAGGCGCTTCTTTGTGCGCGGATGGGTGGAGACAATAACCGGCATGCCGTATTCCTTGGCGACAGCATCAAGCGTGTCTGTCAGGTTTGACAGCGCTTCGGGCGAGTCCACGTTTTCTTCTCTATGCGCACTGACGAGGAAGTAACGACCCGCCTCCAAACCCATTTCTGAAAGGGCAGTAGATGCCTTTATCTGCGGCAGGAAGTGATCAAGAACCTCGCGCATATGCGAGCCCGTCTTGATAATCGTTTCCGGGCGAATGCCTTCTGCCAGCAAGTAGCGACGGGCATGTTCGGTCAGAACCATGTTGATGTCTGCCAGATGGTCGATAACCTTGCGGTTCAGCTCTTCGGGAACACGCTGGTCGAAACAGCGGTTGCCAGCCTCCATATGGAAAACCGGGATCTTGTGACGTTTCGCCGGGATCACTGCAATGCCTGAATTCGTGTCGCCATAGATGAGGATGGCATCTGGCTTTTCCGAAATCATGACCTCTTCTGACTTCGCGATGACCTGTGCGATTGTCTGCGAGGCTGTTTCTCCAGCGGCACCCAGAAAATGGTCGGGCTTGCGAATGCCCAACTCGTCAAAAAAGACCTGGTTCAGTTCAAAGTCGTAATTCTGGCCCGTGTGGACAATAACGTGATTGAACTGGCGGTCGAACTCATCAATTACGCGGCACATTTTGATGAGTTCCGGGCGTGTGCCCACAATTGTCATAACCTTACGCATTAAGCTGCTCTTTGATAAATGGAAGATCGACCAGAAGGTCTTTGACCTGCTCGACATTGAGCCGTTGTGTGTTGTGTGAGGTGTAGTCGTCCAGATTGGACACGCGCTTTTCGCCTTCAACAAAAAATTTGTTGTAGTTCAGGTCGCGGTCGTCCATCGGCACGCGGTAATAGTCGCCCATGTCGTCGGCTTTACCGATTTCTTCACGTGAGAGGAGGGTTTCGTAGAGTTTTTCACCATGTCTGGTGCCCACGATCTTTACCCCGCTTTTAGCGTCGAAGAGTTCGGTCAGAGCGGTTGCCAGATCGCCGACCGTGGATGCCGGGGCTTTCTGTACGAATATGTCGCCATGGCGTCCGTGCTTGAATGCGTGAAGCACGAGATCAACCGAGTCGGCGAGTGACATCAGAAACCGCGTCATGTTAGGGTCCGTGATGGTCAGTTTTTCGCCAGCCTTGATCTGCTGGACAAACAACGGAATGACGGACCCTCTGGAGGCCATCACATTGCCGTAGCGTGTGGCGCAGAGCACGGTTGCATCCTGATGCAGAAGTCGGGACTTGGCGACCATGAGCTTTTCCGCCATTGCCTTGGATATGCCCATTGCGTTGATGGGGTAAACGGCTTTGTCGGTGCTTAGCACAACAACGTTGCGCACCTTGTTTGTGATGGCGGCATTGAGAACATTTTCAGTGCCTTGAACATTCGTGCGAACCGCTTCCATCGGGTAGAATTCGCAAGAGGGCACCTGCTTCAGCGCAGCGGCGTGGAAAACATAGTCAACGCCGTCCATCGCCTGATTCACACCGCCCAGGTCACGAACGTCGCCGATGTAGAACTTCAGCTTGTCGTTGTTGAGCGCAATGCGCATGTCTTCCTGTTTTTTTTCATCTCGGCTGAAAATGCGAACTTCGCCGATATCTGGTGTTAGAATACGTTCTAGAAGTGCATTCCCAAACGAGCCGGTTCCACCAGTGATGAGGACGGTTTTCCCTGCAAAGGTTTCGTCGCGATTATTTAAACTCATGCATTTCCTCAATCATTTTTCGCCAGGACGGCACGGTGTATCCGGTTGTTTCGACAAACTTCTGCCCATTCAAAGATCTGTCGATTTTTACGCTGTCGTCAGCGACTATCTCAATATCTTTCTCATAGACAGATGCAACAAGCTGCAACAGGTCAAATTTGCTGATTGGCTCTGATGCAACGTGAAAAAGGCCATTAAGGTCTTGTCTGGGCAACACCACATCGCGGACAATGCGTGACAGGATAACCGTTGGCAAACCTGTGTAAATTGCCTTTGTGAATCCCTTTGTGGTTCCGCTCTGGCTGAGGAACCATTCCAGAAGCTCATGAGAGGTGCCCAGTTCGTGGCCGATGAACGAGGTCCTCAAGGTAAGCGTATGGGGATAGGTGACTTCGCCAATATGCTTTGACTTGCCATAAAGGTCCTTGGCGTCGGACGAATCAGTTTCGGCATAATTTCCGCGTTGTCCGTCAAAGACGCAGTCGGTGCTGAAATGGATCAGGCGCGCACCAGACAGGGCACACAGGTGAGAAAGCCGGTGTGGCAACATGGCGTTGACTGGCAGGATAACCAGCGGATCATCTGCAAAGGCGAGTTGTTTGACGAGCCCTATGCAGTTGATCACGACATCCGGTTTCAGTTCGGCAATCAGTCGCGCAATGGCATCGAGATTTTCGGCGTCAATGCCGAGCCGGATTTTCTTCTCGACTTCCGCGCCGAAATAGCCTTCTGGCACCCAATTGCGCACAGTGCCCCAAACATCGAGGTTTTTATCTTCCGAGAGCGTCTTGAGCATCATGTGCCCGATTGTACCGCTTACGCCCATAACGAGAACACGGCTCATGAGCGGGTCTCCACAGTTTCGCTCAACATGAGCTCAAGCCGGTCAAGCAACAGCTCGCGCTCGAAATTCTCGTTGAAGTGACGCAATCCGTTTTCCCCCATTTCACGGAGTTGATCGCTTGAAAGGCGCGACATTTCCAAAACGCGGTTTGCCAGCCCCTCGGCATCCTGCGAGGGGACTCCAAAACCAGCTTTGGCTTCTTCTACTACGCGTGCACCCTCTCCGTCCATGGCAGCGATAATGGGCTTGGCGCATGCCAGATAGGATTGGATTTTTGCAGGAATCGTCAGCGCAAAAATAGGCTCTTTGCTCAAGGAAGCAAGCATGACATCAGCTTGCGCAAACCAGTTTGGCATCGTGTCCATGGCATGCCGACCCATCAGGTGTACGCAGTGCTGAAGGTTATGTTTTTCAACCTCGGCCTCCATCCATGCGCGCTGCCGGCCGTCGCCAACTATGATCCAGTGGATGTTTGGTTCCGACTTCAAAAGATTGGCTGCCGCGACAATTGTATCAAGCGACTGGGCAACGCCAAGATTGCCTGCAAACATCACCTTGAAGCCATCTGGCAGCTCTGGCCCGGTCCATGGCTCGTCTCTTGATACCGGGCGATAGAGCTTTTCGGCGCTGTTCGGGAAGTAGTCCATCTTTTCATCGGGTACGCCCATGTCCCTCAATGACTGGAAGAAAGCTTTGGATTGGCCCAGAACAAGGTCGCAGCCACGATAGGTCCAGCGCACAAGGCTGCCGACCATGCTGAGAATGCGCTCGTTGCGCACGGTGCCGGTGGCGCTGAGGCTCTCAGGCCACAAGTCCTGCACCCAAAATATAATGGGCGCTTTCTTGATCCAGGACATGAGGCGCGCTGGAATGCCAACGGTGACCGGTGAAGGCTGGAAGACGAAGATGGTGTCGAATTTTCCTGTGCAGCGAAGCGGACCCAGCAGGCAGGCGGTAATAACGAATGACAGGTAATTCAGAACCAGGCGAAGCCCCTTGCTGTTGCCTCGGGTGATTTGCGGAACGCGCACAACGCGCGCGCCATGAAAATCATCTGTATAGGGGCCTGCCCACGTGTAACCGTCTGCCAGAACGCCCTTGGGATAGTTGGGCATGGAGGTCAAAATGGTCACGTCGTGGCCGCGTTCAATCATGCCCTTGACGATATCGTTGAGACGAAAATCCTCAGGCCAGAAATATTGCGAAATTACAAGAAGTCTCACGATGACGTCCCCAGATTGCAGATGCGGCGGGCAAAGCCCAATGCACTTGTTCTTTTGTCAAATTCAGTCGGCAGCTGCAAATGTCGTTTCACCGCCCGCGCAATTGAGCGGGCAGAACGGGGATCGAACGTCTGTACGGGCTCGATAAGGTCACGAACATAATCCAGCTCGCTCGCAAGAATGGGCATGTTCAGGCTGCTCGCCTCCAGGAGCGGAAGACCGTAGGATTCGGCAAAAGATGGAAATATGAGCGCCGATGATTGGCGGTACAGTTTTTCAACTTCGTCGGAGGATAAGGCGCCAAGATTACTGATCCTGGCGTTGCTGTCTCGCTTGATCTCGTCGATTTTTGAAACCAACTCCTGGTTCCGCTCAGACGACAGCGTCAGGGCCAGTGTCGGCTGGATGCCGTCTTCGGCAAGCAGGCGCCATGCGCCGAGAAGGTTGGCGTGATTTTTGTGCGGCTCACCCGATGCAACATAGACGAAGTCGTAGCGTTTTTCGAAATCTCCATCAGGCTGGCTGTTATTGTCAGCATCAAGCGCGTGAAGCGGGTCAAACGGGATCACATGAGCCTTGCGGTCAAGGCTTTTGCGAACCAGTGCCGCCATTGTGCTCGTTTGAACGACGATTTCGTCGGCATTTTGAATTCTGCGCTTGAGCCACATGCGCTCAGCCAATATCCGCAATCGGGATTTCAACGGGAATGCGTCGACCGGCATGTCGTCATCAACAAGGTAGCGGTTTTGAATGAACAATACTGTCTTTGCGGAATTCCTGAAGATCGGTGGCAGGTTGCCGAAGGCCAGCACAATGTCGCCTGGGCCTGCAATATTGCGCAGATCTTTCTCAGCCTGAAACCTCGACGCTGGTTTTGGTGGATATCGCCGGATCGTCAATGCAGCGCCGTCTTCCTCATCAATCGCCATGCGACCGTCTGCGAGCAAGGTCAAATTTTCAGCTTTGAGGGCGGCGATCAGGGCTTTGAGGAGGATCGCGCCGCCGCCAACATGGACATTGGGCGCGTGGAGAATGAACTTCCCCTCAAAACCTTCCGTAAGCCTGTCTGTCCCTGTCATTTCTGAACCCGGATGATGTTCATGCGACCCTGCGTTGATGCCCCTATTAGCGACTGTCGTTCACTATTCCAACAGGCATGTGCCTCTTCTACAGTTTTTCCTGTGTTTTGGGGCATAGCGTTGAAGGTTTTGTCAGGGTGGATAGGCATTTGTCTGGGGGGCTTTGTTGTGTATCCATTGCAGATTATATCTGATTATGCTGTAGGCTATAGCATTGCTTGCTATTGGCCTGCACGGTCTCTACAAGCAATGCTTCTACATTTTGCATGACGAGAAGACGGCGCATGATACCTTACGGGCAGCACTACCTTGATGAAGCTGATTTGCAGGCGGTGATGTCTGTATTGCAGGGCGATTACCTCACGCAGGGGCCGGCAGTTGAAGCCTTTGAAGCAGGGGTATGTGCTTATACAGGCGCAAAATTTGCGGTTGCGGTGTCGAGTGCCACCGCTGGCCTTCATCTGGCAGCTATGGCAGCGGGTGTCGGGCCCGGATTTGCAAGCGTAACCTCACCAATAACCTTTGTCGCAAG
>JBNKQT010000101.1:0-7663 GCA_050297115.1 Ensifer sp.
AGATACGACCGTCGCCAAGTGCAAAATGCAGGGCTTCGGTGAGATCTTGAAGGGTAGGCGGGGCGCCTGTCGATAGCTCGCTTGAAGCCCCGCGGCTCAAAATCTCGCCGCTCTTCTTTGAGGCCTCTGCGAGAGAGATCAGTCCTTCAACGTCCAGTTCTGATTTCATGAGTTATTTCACTATTTTCTCAACGCAAATGACAAGCTTCATAAAATAGTGAAATTGCATTAGCAGCGCAACCATCCATCGATGAATGCGTGCGATCTGTAATACTGAATATATTTCAATGCATTAAGGGTGTGCTTTCGTCGCGGCATTCACAGGCGCTCCCATCTGGCACAGCTTTTGCAATTTATCAGCAACCGCAGAGGAGGCGGTGAAGGAGGCTGTCACGCCACCAGAACCTTAAACGAATTGAATGCGCAACCGCCGCAAAACAGGCTTTTGCGCAGAAGCGAAGCTTTGCCTTTTGACAGGCGCTTGAGAGGAGAAAACAGATGAATATGGAAAACCAGAATTTTCTGGATGCCGAGCGATGGACCGGGCTTGCCTATATTGCCGATTGGCAGAAGACGGCTGGCGGTGCGCTGGATGTGAAAGACCCGGCAACGGGCGAAGTGATTGCCTCCGTTGGCATTGGCGGGGCCGAGGATATTGCTCGCGCTGCTGCTGAAGCCAAGGCAGCGCAAAAGGACTGGGCCAAGGTAACCGGCGCCGAACGTGCGAAGATCCTCAACAAGGCTGCCGACCTTTTGGAGCAAAATGCTGGTGAGCTTATTCCATGGATCATGCGTGAATCCGGTTCCATCCAGCCCAAGGCTGGTATTGAAATCGAGCACGGCGCGCTCTTCATCCGCCATGCGGCCACACTTGCCACACAGCCGATGGGGCTGATTGTTCCTTCCATGGATGAACGGACCAACTACGCCAAACGCGTTCCCCATGGTGTGGTGGGTGTTATCTCACCGTTTAACTTCCCGCTTATCCTGTCTGTGCGTTCAATCGCGGCTGCGATCGCGCTTGGTAATACGGTTGTTCACAAGCCTGACCCGCGCACGCCAATTTCCGGTGGTGTGATTATTGCGCGCATTTTTGAAGAGGCTGGTCTGCCGAAGGGGGTTTTGCAAGTGGTGCCGGGTGGTGCGGATGCCGGTGAGGCGATGTGCAAGGACCCCAATATTGCGATGATCTCGTTTACCGGTTCGGCGGGCGGCGGCTCCAAGGTTGCCGAAGTTGCGGGTAAGCATTTCAAGAAAGTGCAGCTGGAGCTTGGCGGCAAGAACTCGTTGATCGTGCTCGACGATGCAGACCTCGACATTGCTGCATCCAATTCCGCCTGGGGTGTTTTCCTGCATCAGGGGCAGATTTGCATGGCGACCGGCCTCATTCTGGCCGATGCCAAAATTGCCGATGCATTGACTGAGAAACTGGCGGCCAAGGCTGCGCATCTGCCAGCAGGTGACCCATCCAGCGGGCAGGTTGCCTTGGGACCGATCATCTCTGACAGCCAGGTGGAAAGCATCCAGGCGATTGTTGATGATGCCGTGGCCAAGGGCGCAAAGCTGCATGCAGGTGGCACGCATGATGGCCGCTTCTATGCAGCGACCGTGCTTTCCGGTGTTACACCGGAAATGCGGGCGTTCAACGAAGAAATCTTCGGGCCAGTTGCCTGCATTGCTGCGTTCCAGAATGAAGATGAGGCAATCGGCTGGACCAATGGCAGCGACTATGGCCTTGCCGCCGGTATCATCTCGTCTAACCCGGCACGCGCCATGAAAATCGCTGACGATCTTGATGTTGGCATGGTCCATATCAACGACCAGACTGTGAATGGTGGGCCTTTCGCACCCTTCGGCGGCCCGCGCAAATCCGGCAACGGAACCCGCATTGGCGGGCCTGCCGATATTGAGGAATTCACCACCTGGAAGTGGATTACGGTGCGCGACGCTGCATCACCTTATCCGTTCTAGGCCTCCCAAGGCGCGGTCCGGTTCTGCCGGGCCGCATGATTGAATTTAAGATTGAGAAAACTGGAGACAATCCATGCAAATCAAAGCTGCTATTGCCCGTGAACAGGGCGGAGACCTGAGCATCGAAAATATCGAGCTCGATGAACCGCGCGATGACGAAATTCTAGTGAAGGTGACTGCGACTGGTGTCTGCCACACCGACCTTGTGGTGCGTGACGGTATGCTGCCAACGCCGCTGCCTGTGGTGCTAGGGCATGAAGGTGCCGGTGTGGTCGAAAAGGTCGGCTCCGCTGTTTACAAAGTGAAGCCCGGCGACAAGGTTGTTATGACATTCAACTCCTGTGGCACCTGCCAGTGCTGCAAGGAAAACCAGATCACTTATTGCGAAGAGTTTTTCCCGCGCAACTTTCTAGCTACACGAATGGACGGTTCAACCGCCTTTTCGAAAGATGGCGAAGCGATCCATTCCAATTTCTTCGGCCAATCGTCTTTTGCCACCCATGCGCTTTGCAATGAATTGAATGTGGTGAAAGTACCAGACAGCGCCCCACTGGAACTGCTCGGTCCGCTGGCCTGCGGTGTGCAGACCGGTGCTGGTGCCGTTATGAACGCCTTGAAGGTTTCGCATGGCAAATCCTTCGCAGTGTTTGGTGCAGGTTCTGTTGGCTTGTCGGCACTGATGGCGGCCAAGGTGGTTGGAGCAACCACAATTATCGCCGTGGATATGAACGACGAACGGCTTGCGCTTGCCAAAGAACTTGGCGCGACACACACAATCAATCCCCGTAATGGCGACATGGCAGAGGAGATCATGAAGATCACCGGGCGTGGTCTCAACTTCGCACTGGATACGACGGGTATCCCGTCGGTCATCCGTTCAGCCGTCATGTCGCTTGCCAATGTGGGTACCTGCGGCATTCTTGGGGCTTCTGCGCCGGATGCGGAACTGGAGCTGAACGAGACCCATTTCATGTCCGGCGGTCGCCGCCTTATGGGGATCGTGGAGGGTGAATCCAACCCGGATGTCTTTATTCCGACATTGATCGATCTTTATGAAAAGGGTCTCTTCCCCTTCGATAAGCTGGTGAAGTTCTATGACTTCGACGACATCAACCAGGCCATTCACGATTCCGAGGCCGGTACGACCATCAAGCCAATCGTGAAAATGTAATTGTTGAGTGGCCGGGGGAAATCCCCGGCCGTATTTTTTGAAAATATCTTCGAAAGGGAGGGTGAAGATTTCGAAAGAACAATTGGGTGCCATTTTGGAAATGAGCGCGCAGTTTCCGCCACCGGAAAAGGGAACACCGGACCAGATGCGGGAATGGTTTGAGGCGATCAATGCGCAAACGCCGATTGCCGAAGGTTCAGCGATTGAACGGGTGGAGGCAGGGCCCGCCGGAGGGGATCTTATCCGTCTGCCAGGGGCCGATGAGGCAAAGCTCACTATTTATTATCACGGCGGTGGGTTCTTCTTCGGTTCCAGCCGGTGTGACCGTGTTGGCGGCTGACTATCGCCTTGCGCCGGAAAAACCGGCGCCCGTGGCCCATGACGATGCATTGGGAGCCTACAAATGGGCTTTGGATAAAGGCTACGATGCAAATTCTATTGCACTTTGCGGGGACAGTGCGGGCGGCAATCTGGCGCTTTCTGTTGCTGTTTAGAGCCAAGTCCGAGGGCTTGCCACAACCAGGTGCCGTGATGCTGATGTCGCCGTGGCTGGATATTGCCGCAGAAGGTGAGTCGCACAAGGCAAATGCAGATGCACCGCCACTATCGCCGGAACTCATGGCTGTCTTCACAGGTTGCTATATCGGTGACGGCGATCGCAAAAATCCGCAGATCACACCCTTTTATGCAGATTTTTCCGATCTGCCGCCCGTATTGGTGCATGTCGGCTCATGGGAGATGCTAAACAGCGATTCCGTGACTCTGGTTGAACGCTTGAAGTCTGCCGGTGTGGAGGCAGAGCTCAAAATCTTCGACGGCATGATCCATTCGTGGCAACTTTTCGCACCGATGCTGGATGAAGCCATGCAGTCGGTTGAAGAAGGGGCGGCATTTATGAAGGCGCACCTCCAGCGGTAAAGAACACACGCGGAATTGAAGATGCTGATATAAAAGGCCCCGGATCAAATGAACGATCCGAGGCCTTTTTTTGGGCTACAAGAAGTTGCGAACTGCGGGGTGCAGCTCGCGATATTTTCTAGGCGTCGGCTTCAACCAAAGCGCCGGGGCCGGGAACGGCTTTCTCCGGGCATTTGCCCAGAATGATCATGCCTAGCACTTCATCCTTGGTAACGTCTTCAGTCTTTGCCGAGCCGACGACCTTGCCGTTTTTCATGACGGTCACCCGGTCTGCGAGATCGAAGACGTCGTGAATGTCGTGGCTGATCAAGAAGATGCCGATGCCTTCGCGTTTGAGCTGTTTGATCAGCTCGCCCACCTGCGCGGTTTCCTGCGGACCAAGGGCTGCTGTTGGCTCGTCCATGATGAGGATACGTGCATTGAACAGGATAGCCCGGGCGATTGCCACTGACTGGCGCTGACCGCCGGAAAGCGCTTTCACCGGATCCTTGAAACGGCGGAAGTTGGGGTTAAGACGCCCCATCACTTCGCGGGCTTCAGCTTCCATGGCGGCATCGTCAAGCGTGCCCCATTTGGTCAGAAGCTCGCGGCCCAGGAACAGGTTTGCAGCAGCATCCACATTATCGGCGACGGCCAGCGTCTGGTAGATCGTTTCGATACCGTAGGCTTTGGCATCACGCGGATTGCGGATGTCAGCAAGCTTGCCGTCGACATAGATCTCACCGGCGTCGCGCTTATAAGCGCCGGAAAGGATCTTGATCAGCGTGGACTTGCCTGCGCCATTGTGGCCGAGAAGGCCAACAACTTCACCGGGCTTCAAATCGAGCGATGCGTCTTCCACCGCATGAATACCACCGAATGCGATAGAGATGTTCTTCATCTCCACCAAGGGTGTCGTATCTTCTGGAGAAATCGTGTTGTTGTCTGTCATGTCCAATCCTCCTTACTTGATACGGCGGCGATAAACGGTGTCGATCCAAACGGCGACAACGAGCACCAAACCGACAATCATCTGCTGCATGGCACTATCAAAGCCGATGAGAACCATGCCCGATTGAAGCGACTGCATCACGAGCGCGCCGAGAACAGCACCCCAGATGGTGCCGGAACCACCGGCCAGCGATGTACCGCCGATGACGGCTGCTGCAATCACGTAAAGTTCGTCCAGCTTGCCAAGGTCGGCGGTGGCCGAGTTCAGACGGGCAGAGGCGATGACGGCAGAAATGCCAACCAGTGTACCCATCAATGCGAACACCATAACAGTGACACGGCGGGTATTGATACCTGCCAATTCTGCTGCCTCGGGGTTGCCTCCAATAGCGAACACATAGCGACCAAAGCGCGTGCGCGTGGTAATGAATGTCATTACGATCAGCACTGCAGCGGTGATGAGGACCGGGATGGCGAAACCATGCCCGATGAACAGGCCACCATCAGGAATGGTGATGTTATTAGCTGCGGCATATTGCTTCACAATACCGCGCGGCCAAGGGTAGCTGTTGGCCACGTAGGCTGCGCCGAGAAGGATGGCAGAGCCAACCGTTGCAATGAAAATCTCGGCCCACATCGGGCGCAGTGGAAAGCAGAAGCGAATACGCTGCTTGCGGCTGGAGCGTATTGTCAGGGCAATCAATACACAGCCGACAATCGCGATGATCCAGCTTGCAGTCACACCTACAGAGCCATAGGGACCGCCACCGATAAGGGCGAAATTGGCGTCAACAGGCGAAATGGTTTCGCCGCGCGCCACCCACCAGGCAGCACCACGCCACACCAGAAGACCGCCCAGCGTGACGATGAAGGCCGGAATTTGGAGATAGGCAACAAGAACGCCCTGGAACGCGCCAATCAAAGTACCCACGACCAATGCGGTGATGACGGCAATAATCCAGATGGCTGGATGTCCGAAACCCAGAAACTGGGGCAATATCCAAACCTGGACCACGCCGGTGATCATGGCTGTTACGCCGAGCATGGACCCAACGGACAGGTCAATGTGCCGGGTAACGATGATCAGCACCATGCCGGTTGCCATAACGGCGATCGACGAGGTTTGTACGGAGAGGTTCCAGAGGTTTCGGAATGTGAGGAATGCGCCGTAACCGTTGAAGATCGCGCCATAGAGATGAAATCCGACCCAGATGAGCAATAGAGCGCCAAACATGCCCAGCATGCGCGCGTCAATTTCAGTCCCGCGTAGAAATCTCGCGACGGGGCCTTCCTTGACTTGACCCGGACCGGCGGAAGCGGATTGGGGTTGGTTCACGATTTGCCTGCCTTTCAACCAATGAGGTTTCAGCTGATGATGATTGATTGTACTGAAACTTCGCAAAACAAAGTCAGGGAGCTTTATGCGCGGCATCGTTGAACCGCATGTTGCTCCTGTTGCATTTCCGAAGGCGCTCCTCATAAGGAATAGGCCGCTTCGCCCCGGTGCAAACTGTTTTTTAAAAACCGCGCCACCGGAGGCAGCGCGGTTTCATGAAGTCTGGTGGTTACGCTGCGATTAATCGCAGGCAGCAACAGAACCGGCAGCAACACCAGCGCAGGCTGTTGCCTTGTCGATCCAGCCAGCGTTGATCACAAGATCAATGTTGTCCTTGGTGATCGGTGTCGGAGCGAGCAGAACAGAGTTCATCTCAACGCCCTTCTTGCCGTCAGAGAACTTGGAAACGCCAGGAACGTCTGTCATTTCCTTGCCGTCGGCCAGCATCAGAGCGGCTTCAGCAGCAGCCTTGCCGAGTGCACGAGAGTCTTTCCAGATGGAAACAGTCTGTGTGCCGAGAGCTACGCGGTTGATAGCAGCAAGATCGCCGTCCTGACCTGTTACCGGAACAGTGCCAGCGAGGCCCTGAGCGGAAAGGGCAGCAACAACACCGCCAGCCATGCCGTCGTTTTCAGACAGAACGGCGTCGATTGCGTTGTTGTTGGCGGTCAGGATCTGCTCCATGTTCTTCTGAGCATTTTCAGGCTTCCAGCCGTCAGAGGACGCTTCACCAACGATCTTGATGTCGCCAGCGTCGAGCTTGTCCTTCAGCACTTCCATCATGCCATTGTAAAGGAAGGTCGCGTTCGGGTCGCCCTGGTCGCCCTTGATAACAGCAAAGTTGCCGCTGTCTTTAACCTTCAGGATTTCCTGAGCCATCAGGCGGCCAACGCCAACGTTATCGAATGTCATGTAGAGGACACTCGGGTCTTCAATCTGAACGTCATAGGCAATCATTGGAATGCCTTCGTTCTTGGCCTGCTCAACGGCTGGCATGATTGCTTCAGAGTCGTAAGGAACGATCAGCAATACATCTGCACCCTGCGAGATGAGCGATTCAATATCGGTCAGCTGCTTGGCGGCAGAGCCCTGAGCGTCTGCAGAGATGTAGTTGTCGCCTGCATCTTCAACGATTTTCTTGATAACGGCTTCGTCGCGCTTCCAGCGCTCTTCCTGAAAGATCTTCCAGGAAACAGCAACAGTTTTGCCTTCAGCAAAAACCGGACCTGCAACGGACATAGTGATAACTGCGCTGGCAAGCGCGGCGGCTAGTTTCTTCATAGTACCCTCCCAAATGATAAACAGCAGACGGAAAGTCTGGCGACATTTTCTCCCCT
>JBNKQT010000102.1:0-5055 GCA_050297115.1 Ensifer sp.
CATTCTTTATGCGCTTCACGCTTCAAGAAAATTTGCGCAGAACAATTCCAGCGAAGATTACCCGTCCAGGCGTTAAGAAATGATTTAACACATGCTTGAATGTAGATATATCTGTTTCGAGGTATCGAAATAGAAAATTACTGTTTTAAATCAATCTGTTATTGTTTTTTCTGTTGAGTTTCCCCAGCCCCCTAAAAATAGGGAGATCCACGCAATTTTAGTATTTCTGTTTTCTAATTAAGAATTTTCTGTAGGCTGTGTTTGAGATTTTGTACAACTTTGGAACACTAAAGAAAAAAAACCGGGGCTTTCGTCCCGGTTTTTAGCATTTGTCAAATATTGCGAACCCGACTAGCGAATTCTAACCAGTCGTCTGATGGTACTTAGTACCGAGCCGGGCAATCGGCGATATAGCGACGGCCATAACGGTCGCGGTAGTAGCAGCGGCCTGGTTCATTCGCGGCACCAATCAGCGCGCCGGAGACACCACCAACAGCAGCGCCAACAGCGGCACCCTGAACATTACCGGTCACAACACCACCGATGATAGCGCCTGCGGCAGCACCGGTTGCAGCACCCTTCTCCGTCTGTGAACAGCCGACGACGGCCATGGCGATAACTGCAAAGGCAATTGCTTTCTTCATTTCCAGTCTCCCTCTTTGAATGGCGCTCGATCAATCAACGGCCATCACTCAATACCTATATATACGCGAAATGGCGCATAATGGTAATTTCTTAAGGTGGAAAAAAGTCCCAATTATGAAATTCTCCACCGCTTAAGAGAATTTCAGAGTGCGCTAAAAGAAAATGAACTGCAAGACTGTCTCATAAATGCGCCAGTTTGGCGCGCGGTCTCTGTTCGGGGCGAGCCTCAGGATCAGATTTACATTTTTTCACGATGGCCCCCCATTGATCCCGCCTCAAAAAAAGCATTTGATGTTCAAATCATATTTGTCAGATGTGAGGGAGGAAGCTGATGACAAAAGTGACTATGACTGTAAATGGTCGCAAAATGAGCGGCGAGTGCGAGGATCGCACGCTGCTGAGTACCTTTATTCGTGAAAATCTGGGCCTGACTGGAACGCATGTTGGCTGCGATACCTCGCAGTGTGGCGTTTGTGTTGTCCATATGGATGGAAAGTCGGTGAAGAGCTGTTCGTTGCTTGCTGTTCAGGCTAACGGCTCCGAGATTACCACCGTGGAAGGTCTGGCCGGCGGGGATGACCTGCATCCGGTGCAGGCGGCCTTCAAGGAGCATCACGGCCTTCAATGTGGTTTTTGTACCCCGGGCATGGTGATGGCTGCTGCCGATATCATTCGTCGCCATGGTGGAAACCTTGATGAGAAAACTGTGCGGGCTGAGCTTGAAGGCAATCTCTGTCGCTGCACCGGGTACCACAACATCGTGAAGGCAGTTCTGGCTGCCAACGCTGAAATGTATGGCGCGAAAGCCGCCGCTGAATAAGCGGGTCAAATCGTTTTTAAACTCAATCGGAATCCTGGGAGGAGAGAGATATGGGTGTTGAGGGTATTGGCGCTCGCGTGGCGCGCAAGGAAGATAAACGCTTCCTCACCGGCAAAGGCCGGTATGTTGATGATATGGTTGTGCCGGGCATGAAATATGCGGCTTTTGTCCGTAGCCCGCATGCACATGCGAAAATCAGGAACATTGATGTTTCCGCTGCCAAGGACATGCCAGGTGTCATTGATGTGCTGGAAGGCAAGGCCATGGAAGAAGATGGCATCGGCGCGCTCATTTGCGGCTGGATGATCCATTCCAAGGATGGCTCGCCGATGAATATGGGTGTGTGGCGTCCTTTGGCGCATGACACGGTGCGCTATGTTGGCGATGCTGTTGCAATCGTCGTTGCCGACAGCCAGATGGAAGCTCGCGATGCGGCGGAAGCTGTGGAAGTGGAATATGAGCCGCTGGCCCATGTGACGACAGCAGTGGACGCGCTGCAGGATGGCCAGCCGCAAATTCACCCGGAAGCGCCCAACAACCTGATCTACGATTGGGAAATTGGTGAGCAGGCTGCCGTGGATGCAGCCCTGGCAACGGCGTCCCATGTGACTGAAATCGAGATCACCAACAATCGCCTCTCTCCAAACCCGATGGAGCCGCGTGCGGCGCTTGGCATCTACGATGCAGCCGAAGATCACTATACCTGCTACACGACCAGTCAGAACCCGCATGCGGCGCGTCTGGTTATGAGCGCATTTTATAATGTTGCGCCGGAAAACAAGCTGCGGGTGATTGCGCCCGATGTCGGCGGTGGTTTTGGTTCCAAAATCTACATCTATCCGGAAGAAATCACCTGTCTCTGGGCATCCAGGAAAACCGGTGTTCCGGTGAAGTGGAATTCGGACCGCACAGAGGCTTTCCTCACCGATGCGCATGGTCGTGATCATGTATCGAATGTGAAAATGGCGTTTGACGCGAATAACCGGATCACAGCTTTGAAGGTTGATACGGTCGCGAATTTCGGCGCCTATATGTCGCTCTTCTCATCGGCTGTACCGACTTACCTTTACGCGACGTTGCTCTCCGGTCAGTACGACATCCCCTCCATCTACGCAGAAGTGAAGGGTGTTTACACCAATACTGTGCCGGTGGACGCTTATCGCGGTGCAGGACGCCCGGAAGCGACCTATCTTCTGGAACGCACGGTGGAAACGGCAGCGCGTGAGCTGGGAGTTTCACCAGCGGAACTTCGCCGCATCAACTTCATTCGCGAATTCCCGCACCAGACGCCCGTGATCATGAACTATGATGCGGGTGACTATGAGGCTTCACTGAATGCTGCCATGGAAGCATCTGACTGGAACGGGTTTGAAGCCCGCCGGGCGGAAGCCGCCTCACGTGGCAAGAAGCGTGGTATTGGCATGAGCTGCTATATCGAGGCTTGCGGAATTGCTCCGTCTGCTGCGGTCGGTTCGCTTGGCGCCGGTGTTGGTCTTTGGGAATCGGCAGAAGTTCGGGTGAATGCCGTGGGGACGGTGGAAATTCTCACCGGTTCGCACAGCCATGGTCAGGGGCACGAGACGACGTTCGCGCAGCTTGTGTCTGAACGCCTCGCGATGCCGCTTGAAAATGTCAACATCGTTCACGGTGACACTGACAAGGTGCAGATGGGTATGGGCACCTATGGTTCCCGTTCCGGTGCCGTGGGCATGTCGGCCATTGTCAAAGCGCTTGATAAGGTTGAGGCCAAGGCCAAGAAGCTGGCAGCGCACCTGCTGGAGGCTGATGAAAGCGACATCGTGATTGAAGACGGTGCTGTGAAAGTGGCAGGCACGGACAAGGCGCTGCAATGGTTTGAACTCACACTCGCAGCCTATACAGCGCATAACCTGCCAGAAGGCATGGAGCCGGGCCTGAAGGAAAGCGCCTTCTATGACCCCTCCAACTTTACCTTCCCGGCAGGCTGCTACATTTGCGAGGTTGAGGTTGATCCTGAAACCGGCGTTACCGATGTTGTGCAGTTTGTGGCTGCCGACGATTTCGGCAATATCATCAACCCGATGATTGTTGAGGGGCAGGTGCATGGCGGCATTGCACAGGGCATTGGCCAGGCAATGCTGGAAGGTGTGCATTATGACCCCGATACAGGCCAGCTCGTGACCGCCAGCTACATGGATTACGCCATGCCGCGTGCGGATGTGCTGCCCTCATTTGAGGTTTCGCACCAGAATACGCCATGCCCCAGCAACCCGTTGGGTATCAAGGGCTGTGGTGAGGCCGGAGCCATTGGTTCTCCGCCAGCATTTATGAATGCGGTTACCGATGCGATTGGCAACAACAATCTTTCCATGCCTGCGACCCCGCAGAAAGTATGGGAAGCGGCCAACAATATCTGATCGGAGGGAAGAGAAATGTATGAGACAATCTACCATCGCGCTTCCTCGGTTGATGAGGCAGTAAACCTTCTGGATAAAGCAGAAGAGGGCAAGTATCTCGCCGGTGGCATGACGCTTATTGCCACGATGAAACAGCGTCTGGCCGCACCGTCAGACCTTGTGGATCTTCGTCACATCGAATCCATGAAGGGTATTTCGGTCAATGGTCGCACGGTTGGCATTGGTGCGGGCACAACCCATGCCGAAGTCGCCAGCTCGGCAGAGCTTCGCGCGGTTTGCCCGGCAATCTGCGATCTGGCAAGCCATATCGGCGATCCACATGTTCGCCACATGGGCACGATTGGCGGTTCGGTGGCCAACAATGATCCGGCAGCGGATTATCCTGCTGCCGTACTCGGCCTCAATATGCTGGTGATTACCAACAAGCGTGAAATCGCGGCTGATCAATTCTTCCGTGACATGTTTGAAACGGCCTTGGAAGAGGACGAGATCATCACAGCATTCACCTTTGATGCTCCGGAAAAGGCCGCTTACGCCAAGTTTGCAAACCCCGCTTCGCGTTATGCCATGGCAGGTGTGTTCGTCTCCAAAAATGGCGACGATATCCGCGTTGCTGTCACGGGGGCAGGCTCGGAGGGCGTATTCCGTCATCGCGATATGGAAGTGGCCCTCAGCGAAATGTGGTCTCCCGACTCTGTGGCGGGTTTGCATGTGGACGATGAGGATATGCTTTCTGATTTGCATGGTTCCTCGGAATACCGTGCGCATCTAGTGAAAGTGATGGCCAAGCGAGCCGTTGCCGCCGCCGGATAGGCTTGACCTTCCAGTAATGGGAAGGTGTAGAATGGGCGCGTTCTCCATGAGAGCGCGCCTTTTCCTTTGGAGTTGGGACATGAATATTGGCAAAGCAGCGGAGGTTTCAGGCCTCCCGCCCAAAACCATCCGCTATTATGAAGAGATCGGGCTCGTTGTCCCGGACCGCTCGGACAATGGTTATCGCGATTATTCTGATGATGACGGTCACCGGCTTAAGTTTCTCCAGCGGTCTCGCAGCCTTGGTTTTTCCATTGAAGAATGCCGAATGCTGCTTTCGCTCTATGACGACAAGCGGCGTGCAAGCGCAGATGTGAAGGCGATGGCGCAGCAGAAAATCGCCGAGATTGAAGAGAAGGTTGTTCAACTCAACGCATTGAA
>JBNKQT010000103.1:0-17577 GCA_050297115.1 Ensifer sp.
CAGTGCGATGTGATGGGCCATATGAATGTGCAGCACTATATTGGCGCATTCGATCAGGCCTCATGGCATCTGGTGGCTGCGGCCGGTTACAAACCTTCATGGCTGGAAGAAAAGCGGCTTGGCTGGGCGGACCGCCACTACGAGGTCGATTTTCTCGATGAGCTTCCCGTTGGCAGTCTCATTGAGGTTCGCAGCAAGATCCTCAAGGTTGGGCGCACCTCGCTGACACTGCACCATGCCATGTATAATGGCGAAACCGGTGCGCTTTCCGCTGAAATCACCATTACAACCATTCTGTTTGATCTTGATGCCCGCAAATCCACGCCGCTGCCGCCGGAAATGGTGGAGGGTGCAACCCGCCTTATGGAAGAAGCCAGTGCTGACTAAAATAATCATTTTCGCTGTTATCAGCGTCGCCATCTATTTTGCTATCGCGCTCGGTCTCATTGCAAGCCAGCAGCCATCCGGCACTTCAGGAGAGGACACGCTCGCCTTCGACGCGATTGAGCGGGATGAAACGCCTGAAATCCCTTTGCAGACCTATCAGGCGGCTGACGGAACAGAGCTTGGCTATCGCTATCTGCCAGCCAAAGCTGCCAATGCGCCGCTCTTTGTTTTTATCCACGGCTCCGGTTGGCATGGCGGCGGCTATCAGGCGCTTGCCCATGCGGTTCATGGTGATGGTGATATCGCCGTTGTGCTGCCGGATTTGCGGGGACATGGCCCCAATCCAAAGCGCCGGGGCGATGTCGAGTATATCGGTCAGTTCGAGGATGACATTGCCGCGCTTGTGAAGGAATTACGTCAACCCGGCCAACGGTTCATCCTTGGCGGCCATTCCAGTGGTGGGGGCCTCGTGGTTCGTTATGCGGGTGGCGCATTTGGTGATACGCTGGATGGCGCGATTTTGATGGCGCCCTACCTGAAATACAACGCGCCGACCATGCGTCCTGACAGCGGCGGCTGGGCGAATGTGCTGCTTCGCCGTATTATAGGCCTTTCCATGCTCAACAATGCCGGCGTTACGGCATTGAACGGATTGAAGGTGGTTGAGTTCAATTTTCCGCAATCTGTATTGCTGAGCCCATTGGGTAAAACGGCAACCACGCAATATTCTCACCGTTTGAACCAGAGCTATGCGCCGCGAATGGATTATCTCGGCGATATCGCAAAGCTGCCACCCTTCCTGCTGATTGCTGGCCGTGAGGACGAGGCTTTTCTGGCTGACCAATACGAGCCAACGCTCAAGCAGGCCACAAGTCGGGGGCGCTATGTTCTGCTGGATGGTGTCGGCCATCTGGATGTTTACGGCAAGGCCGAAACCGCCAATATGATCCGCGATTTCATTCTGCAGGCAGATTGAGTTTTCGCCTCAGCGCCGCATGTTGTGCGGGAGCAAATTCTCAAAATAAAATGGCGCCGAATGGGCGCCATTCAAAACCTGATTTGCAGGCCAAATCAAACGAAAAACTGGCCGCCATTGGCAGACAGTGTTGAGCCGGTGATAAAGCCTGCATCGTCGGATGCGAGGAACACGACGCACCGTGCGATTTCTTCCGGCTCGCCCAAGCGACCGATCGGGATTTGCGGGATAATGCGCGTATTCAAAACCTCTTCCGGGATCGCGCGCACCATTTCCGTGCCAATATATCCGGGGCAGATGGCGTTGACTGTGATGCCCTTGGAGGCGCCTTCCTGCGCCAGCGCCTTGGTGAAGCCGAGGTCACCGGCTTTTGCAGCGGAATAGTTTGCCTGGCCTGCCTGGCCTTTCTGGCCGTTGATTGAAGAAATGTTGATCACGCGGCCAAAGCCCCGCTCGCGCATGGCGCCCCAAATCGGGTGGGTCATGTTGAACAGGCCGGTGAGGTTGGTGTTGATCACCGCATTCCAGCTTTCCGGTGTCATTTTGTGGAACATGCCATCGCGGGTGATGCCTGCATTGTTCACGAGCACTTCGACAGGCCCGAGATCGGCCTCCACCTTGGCAATGCCCTCAGCGCAGGATTCATAATTGGAAACATCCCATTTGTAGGTCGGAATACCCGTTTCCTCGGTAAATTTTGCCGCTGCCTCATCATTGCCCGCATAGTTGGCGGCCACCTTGTAGCCAGCATCTTTCAAGGCAATCGAAATGGCCGCGCCAATGCCGCGCGAGCCGCCCGTTACGAGTGCTACCCTGCTCATAGATAATGTCCTCCCAAGACTATCTTTAAACTGTTCCCATGCGGGCTACGGCCCCTGAGAGGCCGCAACCCGAATTGTCATTTTGATTATCGCATGCTTTCAACACACATTGCCACGCCCATGCCGCCACCGATGCAAAGGGTAGCCAGGCCCTTCTTCTTGCCGGAGCGCATCATTTCGAAAATCAGCGTGTTCAAGACGCGCGCACCGGAAGCGCCAATCGGGTGGCCGATGGCGATCGCGCCACCATTGACGTTGACGATCGAGGGATCCCAGCCGAGGTCTTTGTTCACGGCACATGCCTGAGCGGCAAAGGCTTCGTTGGCTTCTACCAGTTCCAGATCGTTGATCGACCAGCCGGCCTTTTCCAGTGCCTTGCGTGATGCGGGAATTGGGCCTGTGCCCATGATCTGCGGATCAACACCAGCCGTTGCCCAGGATGCGATGCGCACCAGTGGTGTAATTCCACGCTTGGCGGCTTCTTCTTCTGTCATGAGCAATGTTGCCGCAGCACCATCGTTGATGCCCGAAGCATTGCCAGCGGTCACGGTGCCTTCCTTGTCAAAGGCGGGGCGCAGCTTGGCCATGCTGTCCAGTGTCGCACCAGCGCGGATATATTCATCGGCATCCACGATGGTTTCGCCCTTGCGGGTCTTCACCACGAAAGGCACGATTTCGTCCTTGAACTTGCCGGCATTTTGCGCGGCTTCTGCCTTGTTCTGCGAGGCCACAGCAAAAGCATCCTGCTCATCACGGGAAAGCTGCCACTGCTTGGCAACATTTTCAGCCGTGTTGCCCATGTGGTAGCCGTAGAAGGCATCCGTCAGGCCGTCCTTGATCATCGTGTCGATCATCTTCATGTCGCCCATTTTGGTGCCGGAGCGAAGATGAGCGCAATGGGGTGCCATCGACATCGATTCCATGCCGCCAGCCACGATAACCGATGCGTCGCCGGTTGCAATTTGCTGCATGCCGAGTGCCACGGCACGAAGACCGGAGCCACAGAGCTGGTTCAGCCCCCAGGCTGTCGCCTCTTTCGGGATGCCGGCATTGATGGCGGCCTGGCGTGCCGGGTTCTGGCCCTGGCCTGCAGGCAGCACCTGACCCAGGATCACTTCGTTCACGTCACTTGCGTCAACGCCTGCGCGTTCCAGAACGGCTTTGATTGCCGTTGTGCCAAGGTCATGTGCCGGTGTGTTGGCGAAGGCGCCATTGAAAGAACCAACGGCGGTTCTGGCTGCACTGGCAATTACGATTGAAGGGCTGCTCACTTGATTTCCTCCTGAAGGCATGCGCGCATTTCGTTTGTTTGGAAATGCGCTTCTTCTTTTTGAATTTGTCAATCGCGACAACGATTGCACTTTTTGCGATGACATGGAAGTACCGCTTTGCGGTGCAGCGTCAAAATTGTGCTGCATGTGCTTTGTTCCGCGATTCTGGTCGCCCGACGCTCAAATTGTTCTGTTGCGCCAGCCTGCTTTGCTAATGTATGCAGTTGCTTACATAAAAATGCTGCGGTAACCAATTTATGCTGCAGCTCTCGCCGCAACGCACAAATCATTTGTCATTGCTGTCGGTTTGCGCTTAAATTCCGACAAAGCGCAAAAGTTGCAATTTGGGTGAGGAGACGCAAATGGCCAAGGACGACGGACAGATTGTTATCAAGAAATACGCCAACCGGCGGCTCTACAATACCGGCACCAGCACTTACGTGACGCTGGATGACCTTGCCGAGATGGTCAAACGTGGTGAGGATTTCGTCGTACAGGATGCCAAGAGCGGTGATGATATCACCCATTCCGTGCTGACCCAGATTATCTTTGAACAGGAATCCAAGACTGGCAACACGCTGCTGCCTATCTCCTTCCTGCGTCAGCTCATTTCCTATTATGGTGACCAGATGCAGATGGTTGTTCCATCCTATCTGGAACACTCCATGCAATCCTTCGCCGAGCAGCAGGCCTCCATGCAGGAGCAAATCACCAAGACATTTGGTGAGACACCGCTTGGCAAAAACTTCCAGATACCGATGCAGATGGTGGAAGAGCAGGTTCGCCGCAACACCGAAATGTTCCAGAACGCCATGAAGATGTTCTCGCCATTCACCGGGCCTGCGGCGGAAGAAAAGCCAAAGAAAGCGGAGACCAGCAGCGATATTGAAGAGCTGAAAGAGCAGCTCCGCTCATTGCAGACAAAGCTCGATAATCTTTAACTGGCAGATTATTTCGGAGATCGGAATTGAGCCCGTCTTTCAAAAGGCGGGCTTTTTCGTTTCATAGCCCGATCGAAACATCGCGGGTTGCCGATCGGATCGAAACCGAGAACCCGGCAATCACATCAACAAAGGCAATCGTCATCAGGATGAAGAAAACCTGGGTCGCTGCACCTTTGACCAGCAGGAATTCGACCAGAAATGCAATGAAGACGAATGTTGAGAGGAGATGGTCGATAACCGAAAGGCCGCTTCTGCGTGTGGCTTTAAGAATCTCAACAAAGAGCAGAAGCAGGCTAAAGACAATCAGAAGATCGCCGCTGTCCATTGTCCAGTTTGCACCAGACATCATGTTCAGGGACAGGATTGGCCCATCAAAACCTGCCGATGCGCCGAGCATGCCAGACATGACCAGATTATAGGCCAGAAACGGTAGTATCATGAGCGGTAAAATTGCCAGCATTTGATCCTCCTGCATCTGGCCGTTGCATTTAGATAGCTTGCTTTCTGGCAAATAAAAAGGCCGGTCCAAAGACCAGCCTTTTAAAAGTCTACCCTGCCAGGCAGCGCATAACTTATGCGCTTTCCTTCGGAGTGAGAACCTGACGGCCACGGTACATGCCGGTCTTCAGGTCGATGTGGTGCGGACGGCGCAGTTCGCCAGAATTCTTGTCCTCAACGTATGTCGGGGCCTTCAGCGCATCGGCGGAACGGCGCATACCGCGCTTGGACGGTGTCGTTTTTCTTTTCGGTACAGCCATTTACTTAACTCCATGAGCCGGGCAATAAAAAGTCGCTGGCCGAAAGAAAGGCCGGAAACAACTTGCCGGTTTGTTCGAAATTTGGCGGGCTTATACATGGGTCAACCGGTTTTGACCAGTCCCCACGCATAATTTTTTGCCTTAAGCGTGTTGCTATCAGATCTCGCTCTCGGGAACAACCCATGTTTCGCGCAATGCCGCAGCCTCCCAGGCCTTCCATGCGGGCAGCGCCTTCATGGCGTTCATATAGGCTTCGGCTTCGCTGGAAGGTGTCAGCCCATAGACAGTAAAACGGTTCACAACGGGGGCAAACATGGCATCCGCCGCGCAAAAATCGCCAAAGAGGAAAGGGCCGCCATGCGCATTCAGCAGCGTCTTCCAAATGTGATCAACGCGGGTGATGTCAGCTTTCGTTGCTGCATCAACGTCCAGCTTGGAGGGCGCGCGATGGAAATTCATGTGGCAGTTTCCGCGCAGCGCAAAAAAGCCTGATGCCATTTCGGCGGAAACAGCGCGAGCCAAGGCCCGTTTTTCCATGCCATCCGGCCAAAAACGGCGGTTTGGGTAGAGTTCGGCCACATATTCTATAATGGCCAGCGACTCCCAGATTTTGAGGCCTCCATGCTGCAGCACGGGCACTTTACCGCTTTCCGAGATCGCCTTGACGGCCTTGTTTCCGCCTGCAAAGTCAAGCGGAAGTACCTCTTCGTCAAATGAAACGCCTGCCACCGTCATCGCCAGCCACGGGCGGAACGACCAGGATGAATAGTTCTTGTTACCGATAAAGAGCTTAAGCTGCGCCATGAGTGGTCCATTCATATTTCAAAATTTGAATGGACCATAGGAGTATTGGATCAATCATTCCAATGAATAGGTTTGATCTCAATCATAAAGACATTTGATGTAACTGCCAGACTGGCGCGCCAGTTTTTTCACCCGGGCAGCCAGCGCGTTCATGCGGTTTGAAGGTTTATTGGCGATCCGTTTGTAGGGGTTTGGCAGCGAAACGGCGAGGTAGGCGGCCTGATTGGCCGAGAGCTTTGCGGCGGGCACATTAAAATAATGCAGAGCGGCGGCCTCAATGCCATAAATACCCTCACCCCACTCGGCGATGTTGAGATAAATCTCCATGATCCGACGTTTGGACCACACAAAATCGGCTGTTATGGCAAGCGGCAGTTCAACTGCCTTGCGCACAACCGAGTGGATATTGAAGAGGTAGAGGTTTTTTACCGTTTGCATGGGAATGGTGCTGGCGCCGCGTGTGGCTTCGCCATCCATTGCATCTTCGATCACGCTTTGCAGCTCGCGAAGATCAACGCCGTAGTGATTACAAAACTGCCCATCCTCGGACATCATCACGGATTGCACCATCACGGGCGCAATATCGTCAAAATCCACCCAACGGCGGTCGTAGCCCTGAAAGGTGGCCAGATCGATGATCATGAGGGTTGATATCGGATGGATGAAGGGCAGCGCATAGAGGAAAACAAGCACATAGGGCAGGAGCAGCAGAAACAGCACCGCTTTGACAGCCCTGCCAAACCATTTCCGGACGCTGGATTTTGATTTCTTTTTGCTCTTTTCCGCGCTCACGTCACTATCCGTGCCCGTTTGTCCCTCTTGTATGGCCTTCTTAGCCGTTCAAACCACCCTTTGCCAGTGTTCGCCATCCATTGTGCGCATCATCCCCGTTGCAAAGGGGCAGCGGTAGTGCCAAAGAACATCGCATGAGCGATCTGGAACAAATCTTTACTGAACAGCTGGCAGACACTGCGCGCGATGTTGAAGCGGCACTGGAGGCTATCCTCACCACTGATCTTCAGGTGGATGAAACCGCACGGCCCGCTCGCCTTCTGGCTGCCATGCGCCATGGCGTATTGAATGGCGGCAAAAGGTTCAGGCCGTTCCTGGTTCTGGAAAGTGCGCGGCTTCTCAATGGCGACCATACGGCCGCCATGCGTGTTGCCTGCGCACTGGAATGCCTGCACAGCTATTCGCTCGTGCATGATGATCTGCCTTCGATGGATGATGATGATCTGCGCCGGGGGCGGCCCACTGTGCATGTCGCGTTTGATGAGGCAACCGCCATTCTGGCTGGCGACGGCCTCCTCACACTTGCCTTCGACATCATAGCAGATCCGGCGACGGCACTTACCGCAGACCGTCGTGCTGCTTTGGTCTTGCTGCTGGCGCGTGCCGCGGGCATCGGCGGTATGGTGGGTGGTCAGGTGCTTGATATTGCAGCGGAAACGAGTACGCCTGATGAGGTGGGTATTATTACATTGCAAGCTATGAAAACGGGCGCGTTGCTGCGTTTTGCCTGTGAAGGTGGCGCTATCGTCGCGGGTGCCAGCAATGATGATCGCCAGCGCCTGCGTCAGTTTGGCGAAAAAATCGGACTTGCCTTCCAGCTTGCCGATGACCTTCTTGACCTCACTGCGGATGCAGCCACTTTGGGTAAAGCTGCAGGCAAAGATGCAGATCGGGGCAAGGGTACTCTGCCTGCACTCCACGGCGAGGAATGGACACGGACAAGGCTTGGCGAACTGGTCAACGAAGCTGAAGCCCTGTTGGCACCCTTCGGCGCGCGCGCTGAAACCCTTATTGAAGCGGCCCGGTTTGTGGCCTATCGGAACAAATAATCATGAGCCAGTTCTGGTCTGACATTGTTGCGGGGTTACACCCCTATGTGGCTGGTGAGCAGCCGCGCATTGCCAATCTCACCAAGCTTAACACAAACGAAAATCCCTACGGACCGTCGCCCAAGGCGCTTGCGGCCATCCGAGACGCCGCGGATGATCGGCTGCGACTATACCCGGACCCGGTTTCGCTGGAGCTTCGTGAGGCCATTGCAGCGCGTCACGGCGTTTCGGCAGAAGAGGTCTTCGTCGGCAATGGGTCAGATGAAGTTTTGGCCCATACATTCGTTGCGCTTCTCAAGCACGAAAAGCCGCTGCTTTATCCTGATATCAGCTACAGCTTTTATCCGGTCTATTGCGGTCTGTTTGAAATCGACAGCGAAACTGTCCCGCTGAACGAAGAGTTCGCGATCGATCCGGCGGATTATGACCGTGATTGCGGCGCTATCATCCTGCCTAATCCCAATGCGCCAACCGGCCGCGCACTCGCTCTTTCTGAAATCCGTGCGCTGCTGGAAGCGCATCGCGATATTCCGGTGGTGATTGACGAAGCCTATGTCGATTTCGGGGCTGAGAGCGCCATTCCGCTAACCCGCGAATTCGACAATCTGCTCGTGGTGCAAACCTTCTCCAAGTCCCGTTCTCTGGCGGGCCTGCGTGCCGGTTTTGCCATCGGTCAGAGACCGCTGATTGATGCTTTGGAGCGGGTGAAGGACAGTTTTAACTCCTATCCCCTGGACCGTCTCGCACAGGTCGCCGCCAAGGCCTCCATTGAGGATGAAGCCTGGTTTGAGGAATGCCGCGCCAAGGTGATGGAAAGCCGGGAATGGATGATTGAAGCGCTTGAAGGTCTTGGCTTTGAGGTTCTGCCTTCCAGCGCCAATTTCGTCTTTGCCAAACACGGCACGCGGGCGGGTTCTGATCTTTACGCTGCCCTTCGTGAACGCGCGGTTCTGGTGCGCCATTTCAACAAACCGCGCATTGCCGATTACCTGCGCATCACCATCGGCACGCAGGAAGACTGTGAAAAGCTGATATTAGCGCTTGAAGGCATCTTGAAATGAAAAAGGCGGGCACTGGCCCACCTTTTTTGTTGTTTTATCGCCCTTTCAATCAGGCCTCGTAAACGACCAGCAAGTCCTTGGCGTCGATCTGGTCGCCAGCATGCACCAGAACCTCGGCGATCTTGCCGTCTCTGTCTGCATGGAGTGCTGTTTCCATCTTCATGGCTTCGATTGAAACGAGCACGTCGCCTGCCTTGATCTCCTGGCCAGCAGACACCGCGACCGTGGAGATAACACCTGGCATTGGCGCGCCCACATGAGCGGCGTTCCCGGCATCGGCCTTGCGGCGGGCAGCAGCCCCGGCAGCACCGTGGGCGCGGTCTGGCACTTTCACGCGGCGTGGTTGACCGTTCAACTCGAAGAAGACTGTAACCATGCCTTTCTCGTCGGTCGCGCCAATCGCCTGATTGAGAACAACCAGTGTTTTGCCGCGCTCGATCTCGACGAAAAGCTCGTCTCCCACCGGCAGGCCGTAGAAATAGGACGGTGTCGGCAAGGTTGAAACCGGGCCATACATATCCGCAGCCATGGCATAGTCGGTGAAGACCTTCGGATACATCATATAGGAGGCGAATTCGAACTCGGAAACCGGTCGTTCCAGCTTGGTTTCAATATCCTTGCGCTCAGCGGACAGATCAGCATCGGCAAGCAGCGAGCCGGGGCGAACCGTGTAAGGCTTTTCGCCCTTCAGCGCCTTTTTCTGCAGGGCTTCCGGCCAACCGCCTGGAGGCTGGCCAAGGTCACCCTTGAGCATGGAGACAACGGATTCGGGGAAGGACATGTCCTTGGACGGGTCTTCCACATCGGCCACGCTCATGTCCTGGCTTACCATCATCAGTGCCATGTCGCCGACAACCTTGGATGATGGTGTTACCTTCACGATGTCGCCAAACATCTGGTTGGCGTCAGCATAGGCCTGAGCCACTTCGTGCCAGCGCGTTTCCAGACCCAGCGAGCGAGCCTGTTCCTTCAGGTTGGTGAACTGGCCACCTGGCATTTCGTGCAGGTAGACTTCCGATGCCGGACCCTTCAGATCGCTTTCAAAAGCGGCATATTGGTTGCGCACCGCTTCCCAATAGAAGGAGATGCGGCGAATCCATGCAGGATCGAGACCCGGATCACGTTCGCTGCCGGAAAGGGCCTCCACGATGGAACCGAGGCAGGGCTGCGATGTGTTGCCGGAAAGGGCATCCATGGCACCATCCACGGCGTCCACGCCAGCGTCCACAGCTGCCAGAACGGTAGCGGCGGCAATACCGGATGTATCATGTGTGTGGAAGTGGATCGGCAGATCGGTTGCTTCGCGCAGCGCTTTGAAGAGCTGTTTTGCAGCCGCCGGTTTCAAAAGGCCGGCCATATCCTTGACCGCGATGATATGGGCACCGGCTTTTTCAAGCTCTTCAGCAAGTGCTGCATAATATTTCAGGTCATATTTCGGGCGTGCCGAGTTCAGGATATCGCCGGTGTAGCAGATGGCTGCCTCACAGAGCTTGTTTTCCTCAGCCACCGCGTCCATCGACACGCGCATGTTTTCTACCCAGTTCAGGCAGTCAAACACACGGAAGAGGTCCATGCCACCGCTCGCGGCCTGACGCACAAAGTGTTTCACCACATTGTCGGGGTAGTTTTTGTAGCCAACCCCGTTTGCACCGCGCAGCAGCATTTGCAACAGCAGGTTTGGTGCACCTTCACGCACCAGCGCGAGGCGTTCCCACGGGTCCTCAGTAAGGAAGCGCATGGAAACGTCAAAGGTTGCGCCGCCCCAGCATTCCAGCGAGAAGAGGTTTGGCAGCGCCTTGGAATAGGTGCTGGCGATACGCGCGATGTCGTAGGTGCGCATGCGGGTGGCCAGCAGCGACTGGTGGCCGTCGCGCATGGTTGTATCGGTCATCAAGATGCGCTTTTCGCCGCGCATCCATTCTCCGAATTTTTTCGGTCCCAGTTCATCCAGCTTTTGCTTGGTACCGTCTTGAACCGGCACATCTATGAAAGGCAATACAGGGGCCGCGGCATCGGCTGCGGGCTTTGCACGGCCTTTGGCTTCCGGGTGGCCATTCACGGTCACGTCCGCCAGATAGGTCAAAAGCTTGGTTGCGCGGTCCTGACGCTTCACCTGCTGGAAAAGCTCCGGCGTGTTGTCGATGAAGCGCGTTGTGTATGTGTTGTCACGGAACTTGTCGTGGCTGATGATGGCTTCAAGGAAGGTCAGGTTGGTTGCCACACCGCGAATACGGAATTCACGCAGCGCGCGGTCCATACGGTCAATGGCTTCCTGCGCGCTTGGTGCCCAGGCGGTTACCTTTTCCAGAAGCGGGTCATAGTAGCGGGTAATGACCGCACCGGAATAGGCCGTGCCGCCGTCCAGACGAATGCCGAAGCCGGTAGCGCCGCGATAGGCAGTGATGCGGCCATAATCGGGAATAAAGTTCTGTTCCGGGTCTTCCGTGGTAATGCGGCACTGCAGCGCGTGACCGTTGAGGCGGATATCTTCCTGCGGAGGGACACCGGATTCCGGCGTGCCAATAGCGTAGCCATCGAGAATATGGATCTGTGCCTTCACGATATCGATGCCGGTGACTTCTTCCGTCACCGTGTGTTCCACCTGAATGCGCGGGTTCACTTCGATAAAGTAGAATTTGCCGGTGTCGGCATCCATCAGATACTCAACCGTACCTGCGCCGATATATTTTGTGGAATTGGCAATTTTCAACGAGTAGGCGGCCAGTTCCTGACGCTGTTCTTCAGTCAGGTAAGGTGCCGGTGCACGCTCAACCACTTTCTGGTTACGGCGCTGGATGGAGCAGTCGCGCTCAAACAGGTGAACGGCATTGCCATGCGTGTCGCCCAAAATCTGGCTTTCCACGTGGCGGGCACGTTCCACCAGTTTTTCCAGATAAACCTCGTCCTTGCCGAAGGCTGCGCGAGCTTCGCGCTTGGCTTCGGTGACTTCGCGTTCCAGGTCTTCGGCCTTGCGAATGGCGCGCATGCCGCGTCCGCCGCCGCCCCAGGAGGCTTTCAGCATTACCGGATAGCCAATTTCTTCGGCCATGCGGTGTACTTCGGTCATGTCTTCCGGCAGAGGGTCGGTGGCTGGAACCACCGGAACGCCGATGGAAATGGCCAGATTGCGGGCTGCAACCTTGTTGCCGAGCGACCGCATGGTCTCGGCTTTCGGGCCGATGAATGTGATACCGGCTTCGGCACAGGCGTCGGCAAATTCAGGGCTTTCAGAAAGCAGGCCATAGCCCGGGTGGATCGCATCAGCGCCGGAAAGCTTTGCTACGCGAAGCACTTCCTCAATCGAAAGATAGCTTTCGATCGGGCCCATATCGTGGTCCAGATGCGGGCCTCGGCCAACTTGATAGGATTCGTCCGCTTTGAAGCGGTGCAGTGCAAGTTTATCCTCTTCCGCCCAGATGGCGACGGTCTTGATGCCCAGTTCGTTTGCGGCGCGAAAAACGCGGATGGCAATTTCCGAACGGTTTGCAACGAGAATTTTTGTTATGGCCAATGCGATTCCCCATTTTATGCAGGCAGATATGTTGCAGTGCGAAGAAGCTTAGTCTCCTACCGAGATAAGTTCAAGAATATGAGTAGAAATAGGATTTCAAGCTGTCTGTTCCCGGCATGCAAGAGCTAAGGGCCGACATTGCTGCGACGCTGCTCGGCTTTAAATCGTTTTTATAACAACAAGGTGCGCGGAAGCCGACACAGTGCGTGATACACGCTTGTCTTTGTCTAGATAATCAGGCCGCGGCGAAAGGCTGTTGCCACCGTGTGCTGGCGGTTTTTGGCGCCAAATTTCTCCTGCAGGCTGTTTATGTGCCAATCCACAGTATGGTTGGAGATTTCGAGGATCTTTGCGACTTCCTGAGATGTCAGGCCGTCGGCAAGATAGCTGACGATTTCCAGCTCTCTCGATGTGACGTCGCTTGGCATTGCCTGTTCGGTCTGCCCATTGTCGGATGCCGACTGTGGCTGGCCGTAGAATTTCATCAATTCCAGCAGGGTGATTTTGGCAACCTGCTCAAAAAGCGCTATCTCGACCGGTGAGAGTTCAAGTTCATCTCCGCCAACGGTCATGTTGCCAGTCAGGCCTCCGGGCCCATGAACGGGGAAAACATAGCCCTGTTTCAAACCATAGCGCCGTGCGTCGGTCAGCATCTTTTTCATTTTCCCCTGCTGTGTGTTGCCTTCAAAAGAGGCAAGTGTCGACTGCCAGGCATAGCCGCCGGTGGCGCGGGGCAAATAGCGGATTGTCGGGTCGATCAGAATGTAGCGGCGCTCAACATAGCGTTCCGGCCAGCCCTCCGGCCAGCGCCCCGCCAGAACGTGGCTGATTGGATCAGGGCTTGGCTTGGGCTGACTGATGACGCCGTAATAGGGCACCTTGTAACCCGTTAGCAGGTGTTCCAGATCTGAAATCAGGTGTTCCGGTTTGCTGTGTTCCTGCGCCATAACCAGAAACTGCATGATCTCATTGATATTCATGGTTTATCCGCTGCCAAATTACAAATTTCTTCTTTCATGACATTACTGATTTAAGAATTGGCTAACCAAAATTACCTGACGCGCGATCTGTCGTTTTTTTCACCTCGAATGCTTCTCCAGGGCGCAGAGGTTTAAATCTGGCTGGCGCAATGCCAGCTTTTGCCAAAGCCTCTGCAAGGTGGTCTGCGGGGTGATGTATGGCTTCATTGGTCAGCTGGAATGTTCCCCAGTGATGACCCACTGCAAAATCCGCGTTGCAGAGCTGGAAGCCGTCAACGGCCTCTTGCGGGTTCTGGTGCTGCCCTTTCATGAACCAGCGGGGTTCATAGGCCCCAATTGGCAATATTGCGAGACGCATGGGACCATGCTTTTCGGCAATTTCCTGATAGTGGCTGCCATCATGGAAACCGGTGTCGCCAATATGGAAAATCTTGCCCGCTGGCGTATCCAGCACAAACGCTGCCCACAGCGCCATACGGCGGTCCCGGCTTCCGCGTGCTGACCAGTGGTGGCACGGCTCTGCGTGTATGCGCACTCCATGAACCTCAATATCATGGCCCCAATCCATAACCTGGAAGCGCGCTTTTGGGGCGAATTTCCTGATGATGGTGTCATTTCCCAATGGTGTGACAATCAATGGATCATGTTCATGCACCAGTTTTTTCAGCGTTGCTGAATCCATGTGGTCATAGTGATTATGTGTTACCAGCGTGATGTCGATTGGTGGCAGGTCCTGCCAATTGATGCCGGGTGGGTTGACGCGCTTGGGCCCGGCAAACTGCACGGGGCTGGCGCGCTCAGACCATAGCGGGTCGGTCAGAATGTTCAGGCCCGAAACCTGAATGAGAAGTGAGGCGTGGCCGATCATTGTCACAACAAGCCTGTCGCCTTCCACGCGCTTTTCCGGCACCTGGCCATGGTGCGGGCTTGGAAACGCTTTCGGCCATTTATGGCGCTTTTCCTGAAAGACCCATTTCAACATGTCGCGCATGCCGCCCGGCACGACGCCATTTGGTATGTAAAACTGCGTGCCGTCAAAATGGTCGGTGACGGGGCCTTGATAGTACGGGTTTTTTCTTTTCTTTTCCGCCATATCGTCTCTCTCAGCATTTTTGTGTCTGCATCATGCGCCTGAGCGGGCGGAAATCAATATGTTTGATTTCACAAAATAAAATGGGCGGCTCAATGAGCCGCCCATGAAAAGGATAGTTTCCTATGTTTATTTGTCAACGCCACCCCAAATGGCCTCGGCGGTTTTGACCACCAGTTCCAGCTTGCGGCGCTGGTCATCCTCGGTGATCTTGTTGCCTTCTTCCGTCGAGGAGAAGCCGCATTGCGGGGCAATGCCCAGCTGATTGATGTCGGCATATTTCGAGGCTTCCTCGAACTTGCGCTTCAGATCGTCCAGGCTTTCCAATTCACCGGTTTTGGTGGTGATGAAGCCCGGCAGAACGCGCTTGTCGCCCTTGGGAAGCAAGCGCAACGGCTCCAGACCACCTGCGCGGTCGCTGTCATATTCCATGAAGTAGATATCGATACCGGTCTTGTTGAAGATGGCGTCCGCCGCCAGATCATAGGCACCTTCGGCGGCATAGGTGGAAACGAAGTTGCCACGGCAGAGGTGCATGCCAATCTTCATGTCGGCGGGGCGATCCTTGATCGCCTCATGCATGGTCCAGGCATAGCGGTCGATCAGCCAATCGGGGTCGGTGCCTTCGGCCTGCTTGGCTGCACGGTGTTTCGGGTCGCAGAGATAGGCGAAAAAGATGTCGTCCATCTGCAGATAGCGGCAACCGGCATCATAGAAAGACTGAACGGCCTTTTTGTAGGTTGTGGCGAGATCGGCGAAGAGAACATCGAGATCCTCATATTCCTTCGGGTGAATATCCTTCTTGGCTGTGCGGAAATGGCAGCAGCTTGGGCCGGGAATGGAAATCTTCGGCTGAACCTTGGTGTTCTTGGCCACGAATTTGAAATGGTCCAGCATCGGGTGGTCTTCGGGGAAGTCCAGCTTGCCGGAGATGACCGGGAAGATCGGGCGCAGCTTCACGCCGTGGAACTGCACGCCCTCGTCACGCTCATCAAGGTCGAAGCCGGAGAGACCGCCCATAAAGTCGTAGTGCCAGAAGGACCGGCGCTGCTCGCCATCGGTTACGCATTTCAGGCCCACATCTTCCTGCATCTTGATGAGGTCGATGATCGCGGCGTCTTCCACTGCGGTCAGTTCTTCAGCCGAGATCGCCTTTTCCTCGTAGAATTTTTTGCGCGCATCAGACACGGATTGCGGGCGCAATAGTGAACCTACATGGTCTGCACGGTAAGGGGCATTGTTCACGGACATGGTTTCCTCCTCGATATTTCCGGGATTTGTTGTCGCTGTTTTAGGGAGGAAAGGCGGGCGCGTCGATGGCTAATTGTTATATTCAAAAACGAATGGGTTTTCCCTCCATTGCGTTGTTGATGTTGGTCAACGTGCTGCAACAAAATGGGTCTATAATCAGGATACCCCCTTCAGTATCGGGAGATCGTGATGATGAACCGACTATTTGCAGCTTTGCTGCTTACCATGGCGAGCACGACTGTGCTGGCTGATGATCAGGCCTTCACATTTGGAGGCGATAACTACATTTCCGGCGCAAGCGTTGAAATGGAAGCCGAGAGCACAAGGGATGTTTTCCTATCCGGCTTCTCAACGGAACTTAGTGCCAAAGCGGCGGGCGACGTGCACGCGATGGGCTTCAATGTCGATATCGATGCGGAAACCGGTGAGGATCTCTATCTCGCCGGCTTTTCAATCACGGTGACAAAGCCGGTTGGTGACGACCTTTCCGCTTCAGGTGCCAATATCGAGATCGAGCAATCCGCCAATATAGGCGGCAATGTGCGTGTCTTTGGTGGAAAAGTCAGCCTTGATGCGCCAGTGGGCGGCAGCCTTCTGGCTGCAGCTGGTACGCTGGAAATCAACAGTGCTATTGCCGGTGACGCCAATTTGACGGCGGGTGAATTACAATTTGGACCCAATGCCAGTATTGGTGGCAGGTTGCACTATTCTGCGGCTGAACCTGTCGACATTCCAGCATCTGTTGTGCCAGCCGATCGCGTCACCTTTTCCAAGCTTGACGTGTCAGCGCCAAACATGATGCAGGAAAGCATTGAAGAACACATGGACTACGGAGCGGGATCATTCCTGGGCGGGTTCTTCAGCTTTGTTGCCGCAATTGTGTTTCTCACCGCGGTGGCCGCAGCGTTTTTGGCCCTCATGCCAAAGCGGTGTGAGGCCTATCGCGATCAGGCAATCGCTCAGCCCTGGCGGGCTTTGCTTGTGGGCGTTGTTGGGCTGGCGGCGCTGATCGGGCTGATACCGGTGAGTGCCATGACCGTGATTGGCTTGCCGCTTATTCCGGTGATTATCCTTGCGCTGATAGTTCTGTGGGCACTGGCCTACCTGATTGGCGTATTTGCTCTGACCTGGCGTATCTGGGTTGCCTTCAGCGCGCCGCCGCAGGTGCTTGGCGGCAAGCTCGTGGTTGTGGTAGCGGGGCTGGTGGTCATGGCGCTGATCAACTTCATTCCTTTTGTCGGATGGTTGATCAACCTGGCTCTCGTACTGGCCGGATTTGGCGTCATGACGTCGCGCCTGTTTGACCGTATCTTGATGGCACAATTGCCGGATATCGCGTCTGGCGAAGCAGAGTAACGACTAAAAAAGAAAGTGCGCGGGCTGAATGCTGCCCGCGCATTGTTTATTCCGCCGCTTCCGTTTTTCCGCCAAACCGCGTCTCGATATAATCCTTCACCATTGCCTCGAAATCCGCGGCAATATTGGGTCCGCGTAGCGTGTGTGCCTTCTGGCCGTCTATGAAGACGGGGGCGGCGGGGCTTTCGCCGGTGCCGGGTAGGGAAATGCCGATGTCTGCGTGTTTGGATTCGCCGGGGCCGTTCACGATGCAGCCCATAACCGCGACATTGAGGGCTTCAACGCCTGGATATTTCTCACGCCAGACCGGCATGTTCTTGCGCAGGTCGCTCTCGATCTTCTGCGCCAGTTCCTGAAACACGGTCGATGTTGTGCGGCCACAGCCCGGGCAGGCGGCAACCACAGGCAGGAATTGGCGGAAGCCCATGACCTGGAGCAGTTCCTGCGCCACAACGACTTCGCGTGTGCGGTCGCCATTTGGCTCCGGGGTCAGTGAAACGCGGATTGTGTCGCCAATGCCCTGCTG
>JBNKQT010000104.1:0-8050 GCA_050297115.1 Ensifer sp.
CCCGTTTCAAAAACAGACTTTTTGATCCAGTGGACTAAGCGGTTTCACGCCTGAAAGGAGCGCCCGCGCCTCCTCTTTGTCACGCTCCATCTGTGCGACGAGTGCATCCAGACCATCGAACTTCAATTCCTCGCGCAGATATCCAAACAGAGAAACGGAAACGACTTCACCATAAAGATCATCTTCGAAATCAAAGACGTAGGTTTCAAGCAACGCCTCGCCGTCACTATCGACAGTGGGTCGATGGCCATAACTTGCCACCCCGTCATAAAGCGTACCATCGGCGCGTCGAAGGCGGACAGCGTAGATGCCAGGCTTGAGGCCTGCGCCCAGCGGCAAAACCATATTGGCCGTGGGAAAGCCCAGTGAGCGCCCCAACTTTTTGCCGTGGATGACTTCGGACTGGATTGTGTAACGATACCCCAAAAGCCCGGCAGCCTCGCTGACATCTCCACTAGCCAGACAGCCGCGAATGCGGCTTGAGGAAATCACACCTGCGTTTTCATCGCGGAAGGCATCAACCAGCGTGACACCGAATCCATGACGTTTACCCGCCTCCATCAGGAATGCCGGGCCGCCTTCCCTGCCTTTACCAAAGTGAAAATCGAAACCGGTAACGACATGAGATGCATGCAGCCAGTCCTGCAAGATGGATGTGATGAACTCTTCAGCTGAACGCTGAGAGAAGTCTCTGTCAAAAGGATATTCCACGACGCTGTGATAACCCAAAGCCTCAATGATCTGCGCCTTGAGGTGTGCGGGTGTAATGCGGAAAACCGGCTGATCAGGGTTGAAAACGGCGCGCGGATGCGGCTCAAAAGTCAGCACCAGTGCGGGGCTGTTGGATTTTTCGGCCTCATCGAGTGCTCGGCGCAGCACGGATTGATGGCCACGGTGAACACCATCGAAATTACCGATTGCCACCACGCCACCCTTCAACGCATCAGGCAGAGGCTCACGCTTTTCATTGCGATGGAAGACAGTCATTTCATTCCCCGATTATGCCAGCCGTGGCATCCACCATTTTGGCGTTGCTTTTTCGCGCTCCAGATACGCGGCCAAAGCATCCTCATCCGTCTTGCCAGCCAGCGTATATTCGGCGGCATGAATTCCGCCGCTTATATATAGAAGGTCAAGACCGGCATCCAGAGCACCTTTAACATCGGTCGGCATGCCGTCACCGATTGCCAGAACACGTGCCCTGTCAAACGGGCCCCTTGTCTCCTCGGCGGCGGCCAGCGCAGCTGCATAGATAGGCGAATGCGGCTTGCCTGCAATACGGGTTTGCCCGCCCAGATCTTCGTAGAGAGCGGCAACAGCGCCCGCACACGGAATAAGCAGGTGACCACGTTCAACCACCAAATCGGGGTTTGCACAAATCAGCGGCACATCACGCGCTACCCACCACTCCAGCATTTCGCGGTAGTCTTCCGGCGTCTCGCTTTCGTCATCAAAAAGGCCCGTACAAACGACAGCTTCGGCCTCGGCCTCACCAACAACATCTACGCCCAATCCATCGAAAATCGGAATGTCACGCTCAGGCCCCAGCAGGAAAACCTTTTTCGGACCTTCAGCAATCAAACGCTGTGTCACATCACCCGAGGTCACGATGCGGTCATATGCCGACGACGGAACGCCGATCAGCTCCAGCTGCGCAGCCACTCCCGGGCGGGGACGAGGAGAGTTGGTGATCAGCACAACCGTCGCGCCATTGCTGCGCGCTTCAGTCAGCGCAACGCCCGCTTTGGGAAAGGCATCAACGCCGTTGTGCAACACACCCCAGACGTCACAGAGAATAACATCGTAGTCCGCAGCAATTTCGCCAAGCGCATCGATATTTTGAGCTGTCATGAATAATCCCAGTCGGTAAAGCGGACCTCTGCATGGCAAATGAATGCCGGAATGACAAGCGAAAAGGGCTGAAAACAGCCACGGTTTTATTCATCACGACGGCAAAAAAAATGCCACGCATCCTTGACTCCAAGCCACCCTCCACCTATCTCAGCGCTCGTTAGCACTCTCGCGAGATGAGTGCTAACAATCACCCAAGGGCAGGCATCAGGCCTGTTTCATGTCATTTGAATGAGGGATCTAAGAGAATGGCAAACATTTCTTTCCGTCCGCTCCACGACCGCGTTGTTGTACGCCGTGTGGAATCTGAAGAAAAGACCAAGGGCGGCATCATCATTCCCGATACCGCCAAGGAAAAACCCGCTGAAGGCGAAGTTGTTGCAGTTGGCAACGGCGCGCGTAACGAAAAGGGCGAAGTTGTTGCTCTGGACGTTAAAGCAGGCGACCGCGTTCTGTTTGGCAAGTGGTCTGGTACCGAAGTCAAGATCGATGGCGAAGACCTTCTGATCATGAAGGAAGCCGACATCATGGGCGTTATCGGCTGATTTTTGAGCCAACAAACGTATCCAACAATAATCAATGCTTGAAAATGGGCCAAGAGCCCGGGAGTTTTCAAAATGGCAGCTAAAGAAGTCAAATTTGGCCGCACCGCGCGCGAAAAGATGCTCAATGGCGTCGACATTCTCGCAGACGCTGTGAAGGTCACACTCGGCCCGAAGGGTCGTAACGTTGTTATCGACAAGTCCTTCGGCGCTCCGCGCATCACGAAGGACGGTGTTTCTGTCGCCAAGGAAATCGAACTGGAAGACAAGTTCGAAAACATGGGCGCACAGATGGTCCGCGAAGTTGCTTCCAAGACCAACGACATTGCAGGTGACGGCACCACCACTGCAACCGTTCTCGCTCAGGCCATCGTTAAAGAAGGCGCGAAGGCTGTTGCTGCTGGTATGAACCCGATGGACCTGAAGCGCGGTATCGATATGGCCGTTGCTGAAGTTGTGAAGGATCTGGTTTCCAAGGCCAAGAAGATCAACACATCTGACGAAGTTGCTCAGGTTGGCACCATCTCCGCTAACGGCGAAGCACAGATCGGCAAGGACATTGCCGAGGCTATGCAGCGCGTAGGCAACGAAGGCGTTATCACGGTTGAAGAAGCAAAGACTGCTGAAACCGAGCTGGAAGTTGTTGAAGGCATGCAGTTCGACCGCGGTTACCTGTCGCCTTACTTCGTAACCAACCCGGAAAAGATGATTGCAGAACTCGACGACTGCTACATCCTTCTTCACGAGAAGAAGCTTTCCAACTTGCAGGCTATGCTGCCGGTTCTGGAATCTGTTGTTCAGTCCTCCAAGCCGCTCCTCATCATCGCTGAAGATGTTGAAGGCGAAGCTCTGGCAACGCTCGTTGTCAACAAGCTGCGCGGTGGTCTGAAGATTGCTGCTGTCAAGGCTCCGGGCTTCGGCGACCGCCGCAAGGCCATGCTCGAAGACATCGCGATCCTCACAGGTGGTACGGTTATCTCCGAAGACCTCGGCATCAAGCTCGAAAATGTCACGCTCGACATGCTCGGCACTGCCAAGAAGATCTCCATCACCAAGGAAGAAACAACGATCGTTGATGGCGCTGGCGCCAAGCCGGAAATCGAAGCACGCGTTGCTCAGATCAAGGCTCAGATCGAAGAAACTTCTTCTGACTACGACCGCGAAAAGCTGCAGGAACGTCTTGCCAAGCTCGCTGGCGGTGTTGCCGTTATCCGCGTTGGCGGTGCAACGGAAATCGAAGTGAAGGAAAAGAAAGACCGCGTTGACGACGCTCTGAACGCAACACGCGCTGCTGTTCAGGAAGGTATCGTTCCTGGCGGTGGTACAGCTCTGCTGCGCTCTTCCGCTATCGTTTCGGTTACGGGCGCTAACGCTGACCAGGACGCTGGTATTGCTATCGTTCGTCGCGCTCTGCAGGCTCCGGCTCGCCAGATCGTAACCAACGCCGGTGACGAAGCTTCTGTTGTTGTTGGCAAGATCCTCGAAAATGCTGACGTCAACTTCGGCTACAACGCCCAGACCGGCGAATATGGCGACATGATTGCCATGGGTATCGTTGACCCGGTCAAGGTTGTTCGCACAGCTCTGCAGGACGCAGCTTCTGTTGCTTCGCTCCTCATCACCACTGAAGCCATGATTGCTGAAGTGCCGAAGGATGCGCCTGCTGGCGGCATGCCTGACATGGGCGGCATGGGCGGTATGGGCGGCATGATGTAATCAGCCGTACATTTCGTACAAAGTTTAAGGGCGGTCTTCGGATCGCCCTTTTCTTTTGGGGCCGCCCATCATTTTTGGTGGTTCAGATGCTAACGCACCTGAACTGGCGACATGATGTAATCAGCCGTACATTTCGTGCAAAGCTTGAGGGCGGTCTTCGGATCGCCTTTTTTTACTTCTGAACTATCTGCACAGTTCAAAGATGCCGTGTTCCGCTCTGTCGGGGGGGGCGACCCCAAACTTCAGCGTATTCTTGAATGTTGCTAATTTTTAAACTGGCGAATTGAGGAACACAGTCTCCAAATTGATAAATTTCAATTTCAAATCTCAAAATGAGACACTCGCGACGAAAAGCTCTGCAAAATATTTTTCCAGCATGTTGCTGTTTCGTTGGGTTTAGCGATAAAAGCCATTTGAGTGGTATTTGAATTTCTTTGTTTGTACGGCAATTACCGTTTGCCGTTTTATTTGGGGCATAAGCTCGTGTTTAAGATAACTTCTCTGGATGGATTGGAGCTTCAGTCCGGCTCTAAAGGGCAAGCAAGTCTACCCGCCGCAGATATACTGTCCCAATTTTGCGCAAGCGAAGCCTGGACCGGCAATCTCAACAACGGTCTGCTTAAGTTGGGTGATATTGCCACTGACATGCATGGCCTGAAGGAAAACGAATGCGGTTTGCTTGCGCTAATTCGTTGCTATGATCCAAATGACCGGCATCAACTTCTGCATATCCTTGAGCAGGCAACTACGAAAAATTCGTCTTTTTGCTATTCCACTATGATCCACATCGGCAAGGATATTAAACGCCCGGTGTTTTGCATCGGGGAATCAAGCGGTCTTGAAAACCACGACATGGGCAAGATTCACGGCGTTTTCATATTCCCGAGCTTCAAGCTGAAAAGCGGGCAGCCGGAAATAGCGGCCTCACTGCAATAAGCAGGCAGTGTTGGAAGCGGGAGACCCCGCTTCCATTATCAGCGTTTATCCACGTGATGGAATGTTAGTGGCAGCCTCCATTGCAGGGCGCTGGAAACCACGCTCGGCCCAATCCTTGACAGACGGAAAATCATTGAACCCGACCAACTCGGTGGCATCATAAAAACCTGTGAGCGTGCGAATCCAGGGGAGAGACGCGATGTCGGCGATGGTGAACTCCTCACCCATAATCCATTGGCGGTCTTTCAGCCGTGCTTCCAGCACACCGAGCAGACGCTTCGTTTCATTCACATAGCGCTCAAGCGGGCGTGGGTCTTCGATATCCTTACCGGCAAATTTGTAGAAAAAGCCGAGCTGACCCAACATCGGACCAAGGCCGCCCATCTGGAAATGCAGCCAGCAAAGCGTTTCGTACTTCTCCGCGGGATCCTGAGAAAGGAACTTGCCTGACTTTTCTGCAAGATATTGCAGAATCGCACCAGATTCGAACAGCCCCAAAGGTTTTCCAGCAGGACCATTGGGGTCGATGATTGCGGGGATCTTATTGTTCGGATTCAGCGAGATAAATTCCGGAGTCATCTGATCGTTCTTGCCGAAATCAACAAGGTGCGGCTCATAAGCGAGCCCGGTTTCTTCCAGCATGGCAGAAACCTTAATGCCATTGGGTGTCGGCAGAGAATAGAGCTGGATTACCGATGCATCCTTAGCGGGCCAGCGGGAAGTAATGGGAAAAGCAGAAAGATCAGTCATAGGGTCTCCTGTGCGCCTTCTCAAAGGCTGTAATAAATTCTGCACAATGCATTCTGGGTAAATGCTGCTTGGGATGTCAGGCAAAAGATAGGTCTGGAAAACCCACCCTTCAACCTTTGTGGCTGGCTAAATCAGAAATGCATTGAGCGGCACCTTTTCCTTCGCCTTTTTGTGGCAGATTTTTCTGGTGACCAAAATGCCTTCCTGAACATCTTGCAATCTCACAAGGGCTGGCCGATACCGCATATTGTTCAATATATTTAAACTATGAGTGTACGCTTTTGCATATTTTAGAAACAGTCGATTCCTGATAGCGATCTTTCCAGCATCAAATTGGAGAGAAACATGCCCAACAAATACGTCATTGCAATCGGTCGCGCTCTTCTGTCGATCGTCTTCATTATGTCCGGCCTCGGCAAATTTGCAGACCCTGCCAGCACAACAGGAATGATTGCGCAGGCTGGCCTGCCAATGGCCTCGATCCTGACATACCTCGCCGCTATTTTTGAAACCGTTGCAGGCCTTGCCATTCTCGTTGGCTACCAGACCCGTATCGTTTCCTGGCTTCTGGCCGTCTTCTGCGTATTCACTGCGTTTGTATTCCACGGCGGCGCGATCAACGTACCGGGCTTTTCCGATGGCGCAAACGGCATGCTTACCATGTTCAACCAAATCATGATGATGAAGAACATCACGATTGCCGGAGGTTTCATTGTTTTGGCTGGCTTTGGAGCCGGAGCGCTTTCAATTGACGCACGCCTTGCATCAAAGGCCTGATCGGTAGACTTCAGAACACAAAAAGGGGCCACATGAGCCCCTTTTTTTTACATTCAAACCGGGGGCTACCCACCGAAGAGGGTGCCCAGAAGGTCCATACCCTTGTCGTCGAAACGCACTTTTCCGCTGCGACCTGACGGACCTATGACAACAACTTTTGACCCCACCGGAACGCGGCTATAGAGGTGTTTCACGTCTTTGTTCATCATGCGGATGCAACCTGAGGACATGTTCTGGCCAATTGACCAAGGCTGGTTGGTTCCGTGGATACGGTAGAGTGTCGAGCCAATGTAAAGTGCTCGTGCACCAAGCGGATTATTGGGACCACCCTCCATGTAGCGTGGCAGTATATGTCCCTTACGGCGCTCACGCGCGATCATCTCAGCTGGCGGGCGCCAACCTGGCCATTCAGCCTTGCGCGAAATGCGGTGCGTTCCAGACCAGCCAAAGCCTTCACGCCCGACGCCAATACCGTAGCGCGTGGCGCGTTTGCTATCCATCACATAGTACAGGAACTTGTTTTTCGTATCGACAATAATCGTGCCGGGCTTCTGGTTGGTTTCAAAGCGCACCACCCGACGCTTGTATTGCGGCTTGACCGACTTTGCTGCCGCCACCTTGACAATATTGCCCTGAACTTGAACCGGCTTCGGCAAGCTGGTCATTGCGCTGGCAGGCATAGCCGCCATAATCGCAACGGACAGACCAATCACCGCAGCTTTCAATCTGTTTTTCAGCATAACACTCCCCATAAGTTTTCTTCCAGCTACACGGTAGCGTCTTACCCCTCCATTTCAAGGCCCAAACACTGAATTCAAGAAAGTGTGAACACAGAAAATGGCGCCTGCATCAAGGTACAAGCGCCATTTTTAAAGAGGCTTCGTTCCAGAATGAACCCGCTTTAGATGACCGTTACTCTAGCACCGACATTAACGCGGCTGTAGAGATCGATGACATCTTCATTGCGCATGCGAATACAGCCGGAAGAAACGGCGTAACCAATTGTCCAGGGCGCATTGGTACCGTGAATTCGGTAAAGCGTATTGCCGAGATACATTGCGCGTGCGCCAAGCGGGTTAGCCGGACCACCTTCCATATGTTCGGGCAAATAGTGGCCTTTGGCCGCTTCCCGGGCGATCATTTCCTTTGGCGGCGTCCAGCTTGGCCATTCCTTCTTGGCCGAAACCTTGTGTGTGCCCGCCCATTCAAATCCGGGCTTGCCAACACCCACGCCATAGCGCCGCGCCTTGCCATTACCCAATACCAGATAAAGATAGCGCTGGTTTGTGTCGATCACGATTGAACCCGTCTTCTTGTTAGTCGGGTAGTCAACTGTCGCAGGCAGAAAGCGCGGATCCATCTGGCGCTTTTGTGGCTGAGGCCGCACTGCTGCCGTGCGAACCGCTGACGGGCGCATCTGCTGCGGCTGCACATAACGGATAATCTTGCGATTATTCACAACGCTGCGCTGCTGGCCG
>JBNKQT010000105.1:0-5418 GCA_050297115.1 Ensifer sp.
ACATCGGGCATTTCGCGAGCGGATAAACACAGGTCGTTTTTGGGGCGGCGGCTTAGCCGGTCATGGTTAGATTGGCGCCATCGAAAAACATGGTCATTGCCCTGGGGAACAGCGGGAGCGAATAACAGATGAACATTTACACTCTAAACGTTTCGTGCAAATCGACACGTGGTATTATCGCGGCGATCTCGGGTTACCTTCTCGAGAAATCCTGTAACATTCTTGACAGTTCGCAGTTTGACGACATGGAGACCGGCAAGTTCTTCATGCGCGTTTCTTTCGTGTCGCAGGGTGGTGTCGGCTTCGACGACATTCAGGACGGCTTCAAGGTTGTTGCCGACGAGTTTGGCATGGAATACGAGCTTCATGACAGCGACAAGCGCATGAAGGTTATTCTGATGGTGTCCAACTTCGGTCACTGCCTGAACGACCTGCTTTACCGCTGGAAAATTGGCGCTCTGCCGATCGACATTGTTGGTGTTGTTTCCAACCACCTGACTTACCAGAAGGTTGTTGTGAACCACGACTTGCCCTTCCACCACATCAAGGTGACGAAGGAAAATAAGCCGGAAGCAGAAGCCAAGCTGCTTCAGGTTGTTGAAGATTCCGGTGCTGAACTGGTTGTTCTGGCGCGTTACATGCAGATCCTGTCTGATGCGCTCTGCAAGAAGATGTCTGGTCGCATCATCAACATCCACCACTCCTTCCTGCCATCGTTCAAGGGCGCAAACCCTTACAAGCAGGCTTACGAGCGCGGTGTTAAGCTGATCGGCGCGACAGCGCACTACGTAACAGCCGACCTCGATGAAGGTCCGATCATCGAGCAGGACGTTGCGCGTGTTACGCACGTACAGTCTGCTGATGACTATGTATCCATTGGTCGTGACGTTGAAAGCCAGGTGCTGGCACGCGCTATCCATGCGCATATCCACCGCCGCACTTTCATCAACGGCAACCGCACGATTGTGTTCCCGCCGAGCCCGGGTTCTTACAAGTCCGAGCGTATGGGCTGATTGGCAAAGGGCGGTTTTCCGCCCCTTCAACCCAAAAGTTCAAAAAGGCATTTCTGCGACCTGCGGAAATGCCTTTTTTAGTTGGGTGAAGCAAATTGTTTTCAGCCTATTTGCCGTTTTTGCGGTAGTCGCTATCAGCGGCGCGCAATTCGTGTGGGGTGATCATGCCATCACCATTCAAATCCGCTCTGTTAAAAGCAAAACTGTAGGCGCTGAAAAACCGGATTTTTTTGGCGGTTGATTGGCCGGAATCGGCCATTGCGTCGACAAAGATCCGAAATTCTCGTTTGTTCAAGGTTATGCTTTGGTCCTTGTCCGCCTTTACGAAGGCGGAAAATTCTTGTTTCGTAGCCTTGATCGGCGTTTCTGCCCAAGCCAACCCTTGACTGGCAAACAAGGCAAGCGTCGTCAATGTGGCCCTCTTTCCGGCTTCCATAGGCATATGGCTATCTCCTGCAGGCGAATGCTTCAATCATATTAGCAAACAAGAGGTCGCTGTTGCACTGTTTCGTTTTTGCGTTGTTTTAGCGTTCCTCGCGTCAATTTGTTGCAAATGTAACGAATTTGGAGAATTATGCAGCTTAGCTAAATTACGAATTTGGTGGTTGGGGGACATGAAGACCGACGTTAATGCCAAAGTGGTTGCGAGCGGAGCGTCTTGCCTTGAGACGGTTTCATGGGGCGGTTCCTTCGCTAGCCGGTGTATGTTCGAAGGCAAAAGGCCGGTCTTATGTCGTTGACAACAATTGAGGTGAAACAGGTCTGGCTGCTTTCCAATCAATTGCTTCGTGCCGACAGTGCCACTGCACTTGTTGGCGGCCTGGCTCAGGTTGACTATCAGATTAGCTTTGCCCCGGCGCAGGATACTGCCGCGGTTCCCTTGCCCGCAGCAGCATGGTTGTTCGGCTCCGGGTTACTTGCTTTGGCTGGCTTGAGCCGACGAAAAGCCAAGGCTCTTTGATACAGGCAATCGGTGAATAGCTGTTATGCAAACATCCTCCGCACCCCGGTTTTCAGGGTGCGGAAGGTGCTGCATTTAGCTGTGCTTTCCGTAGCCGCCACCCGTCGGTGTGATGATGGTGATGGCCTCACCTTCCTTTAGCACCGTGTGGGCGCAGCCCTCTAGAAGTTCCTTATGGCCATCGGTGCGGCGGACGATGTTTTGGCCGCATTGCCCCGGTTCCCCGCCTTGCAAGCCGAAGGGCTGGATTTTGCGGTGGCCGGAGAGGATGGAGCAATCCATTTTTTCGCGGAAACGGATGGTGCGGCTTGTGCCGTTACCCGCTGACCATCTGCCCATGCCGCCTGAACCTTCGCGGATGTGGAAATCCTCCAGGACCACGGGATAACGCAGCTCGAGAATTTCAGGGTCGGTGAGGCGTGAATTGGTCATGTGTGTGTGGACGGCATCTGCACCGTTGAAGCCGGGGCCTGCGGGCGCGCCGGAGCAGATGGTTTCGTAATATTGGTACGTGTCGTTGCCGAAGGTGAGGTTGTTCATCGTGCCTTGAGCGGAGGAAAGGGCTTCCAATGCGCCGAACAGGCAGTTGGTGACAGCTTGGCTGACCTCGACATTGCCTGCAACAACGGCTGCCGGATATTGCGGCGAGAGCATTGTGCCTTCGGGTACGACAATTTCGATGGGGCGCAGGCAGCCCGCATTCATAGGAATGGCACCGTCGACAATCATGCGGAAGACGTAAAGAACGGCCGCGCGTGTTACCGGTTCCGGCGCATTGAAATTGTCATCGCGCTGGCCGGACGTGCCGGTAAAATCAACCTTTGCGGCGCGTGCATCACGGTCCACACTGATTTGCACGTCGATTTTACAGCCCTGATCCATGGGATAGGCGAACGCGCAATCCTGAAGGCCTGCCAATGCGCGGCGCACGCTCTCTTCGGCATTGTCCTGCACATGGCCCATATAGGCGGAAACGACATCAAGGCCGAAATCGGAAATGGCCTTTTTCATTTCCGAAACGCCGCGATTGTTGGCGGCAATCTGCGCCTTCAGGTCAGCAACGTTCTGAACGACATTGCGCACCGGATATTTCGCGCCGCTCAGCAGTTCATGCAGTTCCGTTTCACGGAAGCGGCCTTCATCGACAAGCTTGAAATTGTCAATGTAAACGCCTTCTTCCTCGATATTGCGCGCATTTGGCGACATGGAACCGGGCGCGATACCCCCGATATCGGCGTGATGCCCGCGCGAGGCGACCCAGAAAAGAATGTCCGAGCCGTCGTCTGAGAAAACCGGGGTGCAGACCGTGATGTCGGGCAGGTGTGTGCCGCCGTTATAGGGCGCGTTAATTGCGAAGACGTCGCCGGGGTTGATTTGGTCATTATTACGGATAACGGACTGGACGGAGCGATCCATTGAGCCCAGATGCACAGGCATGTGGGGAGCGTTGGCAACGAGATTTCCATCAGCGTCAAAGACCGCACAGGAGAAATCCAGCCGTTCCTTGATATTGACTGAATAGGCGGTGTTTTGCAGGGTCAGGCCCATCTGTTCGGCAATGGACATGAAGAGATTGTTGAAAATCTCCAGCATTACCGGGTCGGCCTCGGTGCCAGCCGCATGGCGTTCGGGCAGGGGTACAATACGCTCGAGAACAATATTGTCGGCAGGCGTGAGCTGTGCTTGCCAGCCGGGCTCAACCACCAGCGTTTGGTTGGGTTCGATGAGGAGGGCAGGGCCATCCATTTTGTGGCCAGGCCGGATGTTTTCGCGGCGGTAAACCGGTGCATCCTGCCAATCCCCGGCCGAGAAAAAGCGCATGTGTTCTGCTGTTTCGGGTGATGTCGAGACGCTGTTGTCATCGGACGATTCAGCTCTGCTGCTGCTTCCCCCGACCGCCTCCACAGACACGGCCTCCACAACAAGTTCCTTGCTGTCATCGATGAAGCCAAAGCGGGCAGCGTGAGCGGCCTCAAAGGCAGACTTCATTTTGGTCGGATCGCCTTGCGCGATTATGCTTGTATGCTCTTTGTCTGCCTGCATGGAAATAACCGCCACTTCCAAAGTGGTGTCTGTGCCTGCATAGCGCACCAGAGCACTCACATTGATGGTGGCACTGCCAGCTGCGATGCCTTGCAAGGCCAGCTCTTCCACCGTCTCCGCGCATAGCGGCGTAGAAACTGCAACGATGCTTTCCATGGCGCTATCGAGCGGCTTTTCCACAGTGCCCTGGCGTAGTGCGCGCACATCGGCCAATCCCATTCCATACGCGGAGAGAAGCCCGGAATAGGGGTGCGCGAGCACCTTTTTCATGCCCAATGCATCAGCCACAAGGCAGGCGTGCTGGCCGCTGGCGCCGCCAAATGCATTGAGTGCATAGCGCGTCACATCGTAGCCGCGTGCAACGGAGATTTTCTTCACGGCCTCCGCCATATTGGCAACGGCGATCTTGAGGAAACCTCCGGCAACTTCTTCGGGGCCGCGTCCATCGCCAATTTCCTCGGCCAACTCGGTGAAGGCTTCGCGAACGGCTTGCAGATCGAGCCGTTCGTTCTGGTTGGATCCGAAAATGGCCGGGAAGAGGGCAGGGTTCAGTTTGCCAGTCATCACATTGGCGTCGGTGACTGTCAGCGGGCCGCCACGGCGATAGCATTTGGGCCCGGGGTTGGCGCCAGCTGAATCCGGGCCAACGGTAAAGCGCGCACCATCATAGTGCAGAATGGAGCCGCCGCCTGCGGCCACCGTATGGATCTGCATCATCGGCGCGCGAATGCGAACACCGGCAACTTCCGTTTCAAAGGCACGTTCATAATCGCCAGCATAGTGGGCTACATCGGTGGAGGTGCCGCCCATATCGAACCCGATAACCTGCGGGAAGCCAGCGGCAAGGCCTGTTTGTGCCAGCGCGACCACGCCACCTGCAGGGCCGGAGAGAATTGCGTCCTTGCCCTGAAACAGGTTTGCAGATGTGAGGCCGCCGGACGACATCATGAAGAGAAGGCGGATGCCGGTACGTTCCAGGTCCAGTTCTTCTGCCACCTGAGCAACATAGCGTCGAAGGATGGGTGAAAGATAAGCATCGACAACTGTGGTATCGCCGCGACCAACAAACTTGATCAGCGGCGAAATTTCGTGGCTGACGGAGATTTGCCTGAAACCCATTTCACGCGCAATTTCAGCCACTTTCGCCTCATGTGCAGGGAAACGATAGGCATGCATGAAAACGATGGAAAGGGCGTCAAAGCCTTCTGCTTTAAGCGTTTCCAGAGCCTGACGTGTGGCAGCTTCATCAAGTGGCTGTTCAACGGTTCCATCGGTGAGTACACGTTCTTCAAGCTCGACAACCTCATCGTCATCTACGACGACAACCAGATCACGATCGACGGACCCACGTCGCTCGCCTTCTCTGAGGATGTCGCGAAGCGCTTCGAGGCCTACGGCTGG
>JBNKQT010000106.1:0-4698 GCA_050297115.1 Ensifer sp.
TTTGATTGTGGCAAAGTGATTGGCGATTTCCTGTGCCTTCTGGTTGGCCGCTGCAGCGGGAAGCGCTGCGGCAAGTCCCGCCACTGAAAGGGCCGCAGCCATTGTGCATTTTATGAATGCCCGGCGGCGAAGCGAGTGCAACATTATTGATTCTCCTTGGGTATCAAGCCGCACACTCGCTACAAACTGCGGCATCCTCGTGGCAATGAAGGGCTCTTGGCAGCCCAATCAGTCGCCAATGATGTCTTTTTCGGTCGGGACCAGAATTTCGCGTTTTCCGGCGTGGTTGGCGGGGCCAATCACACCCTCCTGCTCCATGCGCTCAATCAGCGTTGCCGCACGGTTATAGCCGATGCCGAGACGCCGCTGGATATAGGATGTCGATGCCTTGCCATCGCGAAGAACAACAGCGACGGCCTGATCATAGGGGTCGTCGGAGCCTTCGAGATTGGAGGTTCCAGCCGGGCCGCCATCGCCATCCTCTTCGTCATCCTCGGTAATGGCATCCAGATATTCCGGCACGCCCTGCGTTTTCAGGTAGGAAACGATGTCTTCCACCTCATTGTCGGAGACGAAGGGACCGTGGACACGCTGAATACGGCCACCGCCTGCCATGTAGAGCATATCGCCCATGCCCAAGAGCTGTTCAGCACCCTGTTCGCCCAGAATGGTGCGGCTGTCGATCTTGGAGGTAACCTGGAAGGAAATACGGGTCGGGAAGTTGGCCTTGATTGTACCGGTAATCACGTCTACCGACGGGCGCTGCGTTGCCATGATCACATGGATACCGGCAGCACGGGCCATCTGTGCAAGGCGCTGCACCGCACCTTCAATATCCTTGCCCGCCACCATCATCAGGTCGGCCATCTCGTCGATAATCACAACGATGTAGGGCAGGGGTTTGAGATCAAATTCCTCGGTCTCGTAGACAGCTTCGCCCGTATCGCGGTCAAAGCCGGTCTGCACGGTGCGGGTGATTGCTTCGCCCTTTGCAAGTGCCTGTTCAACACGGGCATTGAAGCCGTCGATGTTGCGAACGCCAATCTTGGACATCTTCTTGTAGCGGTCTTCCATTTCCCGCACGGTCCATTTCAACGCCACAACGGCCTTTTTCGGATCAGTCACAACGGGCGACAGGAGGTGCGGAATACCATCATAGATTGACAGTTCCAGCATCTTCGGGTCGATCATGATCAGGCGGCATTTTTCTGGCGGCAGGCGATAGACCAGCGACAGGATCATGGTGTTGACGGCTACGGATTTACCCGAACCTGTTGTACCAGCGACCAGCAAGTGAGGCATTTTGGCGAGATCGGCAATCACCGGTTCGCCGCCAATGGTTTTGCCGAGCGACATGGCCAATTTGGCTTTGGAGCCGGCAAAGTCGTGGCTTTCGATGATTTCGCGCAGGAACACGGTTTCGCGTTTCTGGTTTGGCAACTCGATGCCGATTGCATTGCGGCCTTGCACCACAGCTACACGGGCGGCAATGGCGCTCATGGAGCGGGCAATATCGTCGGCAAGACCGATCACACGGGAGGATTTTATGCCTGGAGCTGGCTCCAGTTCGTAGAGGGTGACCACTGGGCCAGGGCGCACATGGATGATTTCGCCTTTGACGCCGAAGTCCTCCAGAACGCCTTCCAGAATGCGGGCATTCTGTTCCAGTGCGTCTGGTGAAAGTGACGCATCGCGACCGGACGACTGCGGCTGGGCCAGCAGATCGATCGGCGGAAGCTCAAAACCGGAAGCGGTTGAGGTGCGTGCGGCACTGCGCACGGGCGCTGGAGCGGGCCCTTCCTGCGCACGAGCTGGTCTTGGTGCCACATGCGGTGCGGCAACGCGCGGGCTTGGTGTTGCATGTACAGCCGGTTCGGGATCAGGCAGTATTCCCTGCGGTCTGGGCATATCGAGATCAAAGGGAATATCGTCGTCATCTTCATCGTCAAAGAATTGCGGTTCGCGACGAGCATGCGGTGAACGGTCTTCGTAGAGATCTGGCTCGATACGGGCGTATGAGGGTTCGTCGTGCTCGTGTGATGCATAAGGCATACCGGCATCAAACTCTTCGTCATTGAAATCGTAAGGCGCTTCAAATTCGTCATCATCGTGCTGCGGCTGCCAGCCTGTGACGCGGCGAAAGCGCGACTGAATTGTAAACCAGCCATGAGCGGCTGCGCCGTAGGCCAGCGCAAAGGGAGAAATTCGCTCGTCATCCTCATCGATTTCGGGTTCGGGATCAGGCTGATGAATTTTTCGCGCTGCCGGTTTGGCGACTTCGGGTTCGCCCTGAATAAGACCGGCGGAAAAGGCAAGAATCCAGGCTGCAGGCACAGCAATAATGGAGCCTGCAATCATGCCACCCACCCCAGAGGGATATGCGCCCAGAAAGAGCGCGGGCAGGCGCAGGATCATGTCACCTGCAACGCCGCCAATGCCGTTGGGCAGTGGCCATGTGATGGGCGTGGGAAAGCAGCCGAGCGCCGTGGAAGCGACCACGGAGCCTGCAAACCAGGCAACGCTGCGCTGTGGCAGGCGCGTGACCGGCTTTCTCAAGATCAAGGCGAGCGACAGCGCAAGAACGGGCAACAGAGCGACAACGGCGCCCAAACCGAAAAACTGCATGACGAGATCGGCAAAAAGAGCGCCGGGATAGCCCAGAAGATTGTTGGGCTCGTTGCCGGTTGCATAGCTCAAGCTCGGGTCTGCTGCATTCCAGGTTGACATCGCGATAACCGCGAGCGCCAGGCAACCGAAAAGTCCAATGCCTATCAGTGAGGATACCTGTCGCCACAGGAAGAGAGAAAGGCCTGATCGATGTTTGCCATTGTCAAACGTTGTGTGCGTGCCGCGTACCATGTTTTGCCTGTCATTTCTGCAAGTGACTTCCGGAAATTCTCCGGCCGTGCGCGACCGGGCGCACGTCTTTGGCAGAAAATTATCAGCAGGCAGTTAATGGCGCATTAACCATCGGCCCCAAACTCGACAATCAGATGCGTTACAGGGCCGACGGTCAGTTTGCTGAGAAATCAGGCCTTCAGGTCAGATTCGGGGTGGGCGCTGATGTGGTGGATTGCAATATCCGCACCACGCATTTCGTCGTCTTCGCTAAGTCGCAGGCCAACAATAACCTTGATCAGGCCATAAACGAAAAAGCCGACTGCTGCCCCAAATGCGGCCAGCGCAATTGAGCCGAAAGCCTGTGCCTGGAATGTAACACCGCCCATACCACCCAGCGATTCAAGGCCAAATATGCCAGCGGAAACCCCACCCCACAGGCCGCAAAGTCCGTGAAGCGGCCATACGCCCAGCACATCGTCAATACGCAGCTTTTCCTGGCAGAATGAGAAACCCTTGACGAAGATTGCTCCGGCGACGCCGCCAACTATCAACGCGCCAACCGGGTGAAAAAGGTCAGAGCCTGCGCACACGGCAACCAGACCGGCCAGTGCTCCATTGTGGATGAAGCCCGGGTCGTTGCGGCCGATATAGAGTGAAGACAGGATGCCGCCGACCATGGCCATGAGCGAATTTATGGCGACGAGCCCGCTTACCCCCTCCAGCGATTGCGCGCTCATGACGTTGAAGCCAAACCAGCCGGTGCACAAAAGCCAAGAGCCCAATGAGAGCCAGAGAATGGAGGAAGGCGGAAACGGGTAGGATTTGCCATTTTTGCCGTAGCGACCGAGGCGTGAGCCGAGCATGACAACTGCGCCAAGGGCAATCCAGCCGCCCATGGCGTGGACGACAATTGAGCCAGCGAAATCATGCATTGGTGCTCCAAAGGTGCTGGCCATCCAATCCTGGATTCCGAAATTGCCGTTCCAGACGATGCCTTCGGCAAATGGATAGAAAATGCCTACCAGCAGGGTTGTCGCAATGATCTGAGGTAGAAACCGCATGCGTTCTGCAATGCCACCGGAAATGATTGCCGGAATTGCCGCTGCAAATGTGGCCAGGAAAAAGAATTTGACCAGAGTGAAGCCCTGCGGGGCAAATGTATCTCCACCGGTAACGCCGGAAAGTTCCTGAGCGCTCACGAAGAAATGAATGCCGTAGGCAATTGGAAAGCCGATGAGGAAGTAGGCTGTTGTTGAAAGTGCGAAATCAACCAGGATTTTGACCAATGCGTTGACCTGATTTTTGCCCCTCACGGTGCCTGCTTCAAGAAATGCGAAGCCGCCATGCATGGCGAAAACCAATATCGCGCCCATCAGGACGAAGAATACATCGCCCCCTACAGAATTCTGTTCCATTAAACCCGCCCTAGATTGGCACCCGCCTCACCCGAAACAGGTGAGTGTGCTTTTTTTGTTGGCAGGTAGTAATCAAGATGCATGCCAAACATGCATTTGCTGAATTTTAAGTGTTTTTCGGGGTCAGATTGTACTCAAATGCCCAATCATTAAACTTTATGATCAATAATTATGCTGCTAAATGCACAAAAATTGCCCGGGAATGCCGGGCAATTTGGTCTTTTGGTGTCTGATATGCGCTGAAGCGATCAGGAATGGTAGGCTGCCTCACCATGCGAAGCAAGGTCGAGACCCTCACGTTCAGCATCGTTGGGCACGCGCAGGCCGACAATCAGGTCGGTCACCTTGTAGAGGACGAATGAGCCAATACCGGTCCAGACGATTGTGATCAGAACGGCCTTGATCTGGATCCAGACCTGAGCACCCATCGAAATGCCTTCCC
>JBNKQT010000107.1:0-5369 GCA_050297115.1 Ensifer sp.
GTTCGCCGACAAAGGCGGGAATATTGTCCGCGCCGAGTTCCTCAATCTTCGCCTCCAATTCATGTGCTCGGGCAAGGCCGAACTCTTCCGGCGTCATGCCGCCGCCTTCTCCATACCAATAGGGCTGGCCGATGTGATGGATATCCGCGATGGGTAATCCACCCTGCGCATGCATACTCTTCATCCCGCCAAGGGAGGCACCTGCGACGGTCGAGCCGTGGTAGCCATTGCGGCGGGCAATGATTGCGCGCTTGTTGGGTTGGCCGATGGCTGCCCAATAGGTGCGGGCAATGCGGAACCATGTATCGGTCGCTTCTGAACCGGAGTTGGTGAAGAAGACATGGTTCATGTTTGGCCCGGCGTGTTCCGTTACCTTTTGTGCAAGCAAGGCGGCGGGCGTGTTAGTGGTGCCGAAGAAGAGATTGTAATAGGGCAGTTCGTTCATCTGGGCGGCGACGGCATTGGTGATCCGCTCCCGCCCATAACCTACATTCACACACCAAAGTCCCGCGAAGCCATCCAGATAACGCTTGCCTTGACCATCGGTAACATACACACCTTTGCCCCTCGTGATGACGCGGACACCCTTCTCTTTGAGCGCGCCGGCATCGTTGAACGGGTGAATGTGGTGGGCTGTGTTAATCTGCGATATGTTGGATTTTTGTATGTCGGACATTGAGAAGACTCGAGTTGAAGCTCCTTCGACAATGGTCCTCATTGTGATGTTTGGCAAGGACAGGGCAGAGCAGTTGACAGGTGTCAACAACGTCGCATTTACTGCCTTTTGCAGGATTGTTTGTGGATGGTGAAAATTGCCCTGTCGCCATGGCTGTGGAGCGGTGTATATCTGGCAGAGGTAAGCCACGGACTGGCGTCGGCGTGTATTTCTCAATAACGCGCGAGGAGCGCCGCAATTCAACTCACATATAGTATCGGACTTTAAGCGGCATATAGCATCCGCTTCATTATTCGTTTACCATAATTTCAATGCGCTATGATTCCTCAAAACTACCGATTGCTGATTTGGTTGGCCCTATTGCTGACGCCACGGCTGCCATGACCCGCCTGGATGAACGGGTGGCTCGTTCGTCCAATGGTGCTGGCGTAATCGAACGGATGCATTACTTGGATGCCTGCGCGTCGTTGTGGGTGGATGGTGAACTGGTGCATATTGAAGACCTTGTCCTTCATGACGCGATTACAGACGTCCGCACTCCCACGCATGAACTCACAATTGCGAGCGATGTGCTGCGCACCCGCCGTCGCATTGTTTCAAAACCTGCAGGCTGGCCCATGAGCGTGGATGGCATTCGCGACCTCAGCGGCAAGGGACTGGAGAGCCTGCAAGGAGAAGGCCCCACGGGTGGGACGGTCCACGAAGCGGCAATGAAACCAGAACCCCAGGCGGGAGCAGGAGAGGGGGAAGGGGCCAACGAGGATGATCCTCTTGCAGCTGAACTGGCTGCCATGGATGCCGTGCTTGCGCGTAGCGAAGTTGCGCTTTTTGGCGCAACAACAAGGGAGGTGGATACCCGTGACCCGTTAATCTACGAGCTGGATTGGGATGAAGGCGGTCGTGTCGCCGATTGGTTGGCCGTGCTGGAACAGGTTCAGGACTTACCGCCTGTCTTGCGCGCCGCTCTCCTGTTGGATGCCTGGCACACGATTGAAGTGCTGCAGCATGCCCGCTGGCTTGGTCGTTTGATTGCTGCGGCAAGCCTGCGTCAGATGGGGCTGACAACGGGAGTACATCTTGCCGCTTTCAATCTCGGTTTGAAAAACATATCGGTTGACCAACGCCGAAACTGGAAACGCGACCGGCGCCTTGCCGCCTATATCAATGGCATTCGTCTGGCTGCCGAAGCTGGCCTGCGTGACCATGACAAATTGTCACTCGCCCGCCAAACCATGGAGCGCCGCCTTATCGGTCGCAGAAGTTCATCCCGCCTGCCAGATTTGATTGAGCTGGTGCTTTCCCGCCCCATGGTTTCCACGCGTACGATTTCAAAAGCGCTCGGCATTTCCCAGCGCAATTCACTGCGGCTGATTGAAGAACTGAATGTGCGTGAATTGACGGGCCGCGGGCGGTTTCGGGCATGGGGTGTGATTTAGGCTCATTTGATTAAGTCTTGGGCCTAGAGCGTTTCCGGTGAAAACCGGATCATCGAAAACGCTCTATCTGTTTGTTTTTGCCGCATTATCCGACGCCGAAGCGAACACGCTTCGGCTGGAAATGCTCTAATCAACCACTGGCCGCTTGGTCAGCGATACACCTTCGCGTTCCGCATTCCCCATTCGGCGAAGAGATCTGGCATGATGGTTCCGAATTGCTCGATTGCCTCTTGAGTATCAATCGAGAGTTTGCCGTCTTCCCCAAACAACGTCGCTTCATCGCCAACTTGCACACTGGGGATATCAGTGACATCCGCAACGATTGAATTCATTGATATTTTTCCAAGAACCGGTGCGGAACACCCCCTGATTAAGACGGCACTGCGATCCTGCGCAACTCGCCGATAGCCAGCGGCATACCCGATCGAGATGCAGGCCAGGCGCTGATCCCGGGACAGGCGGCTGTCGCGATCATATCCAACGGTCGAGCCCTCCGGATATTCGCCCAGATGAACCACGCGTGATTTGAGCTCCATTGTTGGCTGGAATCCCAATTCAGGGTTCAAAATGCCATAGAGAATGGCCCCGCACCTATACATGTCGCTTTCGACAGTTTCGCCCGAAAGCAGGGTCAAAGTGCTGCCCGCATGGATCAGAATGTCGGATCGGTTGAGATTGCTGTTTTCAAAAACCCAGTCGACCTGTTGCTTGAACAGGTCTGAGCTTTGCTTGAGCAATGCCGGTTCGTTGGATGGGAAATGGGTGCAAATGCCGACGATATTCTGGCCGATCTCCTGAAGGATTTCGCGGCAGTTTTGCTGCCCGGCCTTAGTTGAAATCTCCAGCCCGTCGCGAGACATGCCGTTGGAGTTGAGCGACAGATGAAGGCCTGCGCTGGCCCGCCCGGAGGCAAAAAGCGCGCGCAGCTGTTTGGCCGCCCAAAGCGAGCCGACCTGTTCTTCAACCCGGTCGACCAGAGCGTCGGCCATTTCTTCCAGGGTTGCCGCGCGCAGGCGGATCAGCGTGCCGGCAAAGCCTGCATCACGCACAGCGCGGGCTTCGGCATTTGATGTGATTCCAATATGCTCCACGCCTTGATCCTGAAGTAGAGGGACCACCCTTGCGATCCCGTGCCCATAGGCGTCGGCCTTCACAACAGCGCAAAAGTCGGTCTCCTTTGGCATCAGACTGAGCGCCAGCTCAAGATTCTTTGAAATTCGGTCCAGATGGATCTCGCACCAGGAGCTTGGGATGGGGCGCTCGGTCATGGTCAGGCCCACTGCGCGCGGCCCAGGGTACGATCAACGATACCGAGAAAAAGGTCAGTCATGATCGGGATCAGCGTATCGGGGAAATCATAATCGGGATTGTGGAGCTGCGGCTGGGTCTCTCCCGCGCCCACATAGAGCATGGCTGTTTGCGCGCCATCGCCGCCTATACGCCCGAAATCCTCAGACCAGCGCATTGGCGTTTTCATCTCATTTATCGCGCAGCCTTGGTCCACTGCAATCTGTTGGGCGATTGCGGTTGCCTCGTCGTTATTCGTGACGGACAAAAAGATGTCGTGCCAGACAATCTCAACGGACAGGCCCAGAGTGTGTTGTTCGACCAGCGCCTTCGCCTCGGCAACCAGCTTGTCCATTCTATCGTCGGTCACGCAGCGCAAGGTGGCGCGAAGCTCACCGTGACCGGGCGCGATGCCGAAGGATGGTTCGCCCAGGCGGGCATGGGTCAGGGTGGCGAGCGCATAGTTGTCGTCGCCGATTGTCCCTGTGCTGAGCTTCGGCAAGTTTTGCATCAATTCAGCCATCGCCGGGCCTGGCGAAACCCCGTCTTCAGGTGCAGCGGCATGTGAACTTTTGCCTTCCAACAGAATTTGCATTCCCCGTGAGGCACAATTACCCGGCCCCGGTCGCAATCCAATTTCCCCCAGCGGGCGACCCGGTACGTTATGATAGGCAAAGGCAAAGTCGGGACGAATTTCGGGCCAGCGCGGGTCTTCAATGACGGCCTTTGCGCCAGCGCCGGTTTCCTCAGCGGGCTGAAACAGCAAAATGACGCGGCCTTTGGTGGGTGGGGTGGAAAGCCCCATGGCAACGCCCAGTATTGACACCATATGCCCGTCGTGGCCGCAAAGGTGACCTTTCCCGGCGATTTCAGAAACGTAGGGTATTTCAGAAATTTCCTGGATCGGCAGTCCGTCAAGCTCGCAGCGCAAAAGCACCGTGGGGCCATCCTCAACGCCTGTGAATTCTGCCGCAACCCCGTGGCCGCCAAGCCCGCGCCAAATTCGGTTGGCACCCAACGCCTCAAGCTCTTGGGCAATGCGGTCCGCAGTTGCAGCCTCTTCGCCGGAAATTTCCGGACGGCGGTGCAATTCATGGCGAAGCGTCGTCAGTGTTGCGATTTGCTCTTGAGTCAGCGTGGGCATGGGTTCACACCTCTTCCGTGCCGCACCAGTCGGCAATGAACAGGGCGGTGGCCTTGGTGACACGGCGCATGCTTTCGATATCCAGCCGTTCGTTGAACCCGTGGATTGCCTCCGCACGCGGTCCATAGACCAGCGCGGGCATATCGGCATAGAGCCCGAAGAAACGCGCATCGGTGGTGGCGGTGATTGCCTCTCGCTCCAGCGCTTTGCCACTTGCTATCTGGTGGGCCTCATCCAGTGAAGAGATTGCTGCCGCCGCCTTGGCAGAACTGTCTTGCGACAGTGCGTAACCTTCAGCATGAAACCCGTGATAGACGATCTCTGGCAGGGAATTGCGCAGAAAGGCATTGTCGCGCGTGGCCTCACGAATAACCCGTTCAATCTCGACCTTGGCAGCCTCAATGGATTGCCCCGGAAATAGACCCATACGCACATCAAAAACGCACCATGCCGGGACTGAGCTGGCCCAATCGCCGCCTTCAATCTTGCCGATATTCAGGTTCAGTGCATGGTCCATGTGGGCGTAGTCCGATGAGCGGTTTTCGGCTGCGTTCCAGCGGTGTTCCATCTCGTGCAACGCCTGCATCAAGGGAATGGCCGCCTCAATTGCGTTAGCCCCACTACCTGCATAGGCAACATGCGTGGGCAGGCCTTTCAAGTGCACCTGAAACCAGATCACACCAAGCTGCGCCGTTACCAGATGTTCGGCAAATGGTTCGGGGATCAGGGCCGCATCGGCGGTGTAGCCGCGAGCGAGACATGCCAGTGCGCCGTTGCCGGTGCATTCCTCCTCAACCACGGACTGGAAATAGACATCGGCTGTCGG
>JBNKQT010000108.1:0-8324 GCA_050297115.1 Ensifer sp.
CAGTTACAAGGTGGAACCACCGTTCGCGTAAATGTTCACAATTAATTTCTGAGCGGCAACTAAAGCGGTTTTTTGAAGTTGGCCGGGAGTCCCGCATAAACGCCCGGCTCGTAGACCCCTTCGCGCACCACCGCATTTGCCGCGATAATGGTGCGCGGAGCAAGCGTGACTCCCGCGAAGACCCGAACCCCGGAAAAGATCATCGTATCGTCGCCAATCACAATCGGCTTCTTGCGTTGCGGGCTGTATTTGAGCGGTGTGCCGGTGTCGCCAATTTCAAAGTCGAAACTGATCAAAGACGATTGATGTGCAATGGAAACATTGTCGCCAATGCGAATGCCACCTTTGCCATCCAGATAGCAGGTCTCAAAGATCGCAACATTGGAGCCCAGCTCTATCTGATCCCAATGCGTGACACGAACCCCGGTTTCAAACAGAACATTGTCACCGCAGGTTTTGGCAAGCCGCTTGGCCCAAAGGTATCGCAGCAGAATACCGAGTTTCCATGGGATAAGCTCAAGGATTGGCCAAGTGAAACTGAAAAGGAACCGTGGCAGGATCGCCAGCAATAGACTTAGCAGGTCAATTGCGGGTTTCAGCTTCTGAAATAGAGTCCGTCCGGTCATATATGTGAGTTCTCACTGAGGTGCGACTTTTGGTTGGTTCAGCTTATTCCGTTCACCGCATTCCGGCCATGAGTTTTTGGCGAAAGACTTCAGCGGGCGTTTTATAGCCGAGGCATTTGCGTGGCGTTTCGTTCAGTTGGTGGCAGACTTCGATGATGTCACGTTCGCTCAACAAAAGCGGATCGACATCTCTCGAAAGCCACCTGCGGGCACGCCGGTTGGTGTTCTCCACCGTACCCTTTTGCCATGGCGATTGAGGATCGCAGAACCAGGCTTGTGCGCCAAGGCCAGCTTGAAGGTAGGACCATTCGGTGAACTCTGTTCCGCGATCAAATGTGATGGAGCGTCGTGCAAATGAGGGAAGGGGAGAAAGGACATTAATCAGGCGATCCATGACTGGCTTTGACTGACGGTCATTGTTTTTGAGAAACACCGTAAACCGGCTCACGCGTTCAACAAGCGACGTAATGTTGGCTTTGCCAAACTTCTTGCGGAACTGGATGAGATCACATTCCCAATGCCCGAATTGCCTGCGCTCACGCACACAGTCTGGCCTGTTGAGGATGCTCAAATGCGGGCTGAACCGACCACCGCGCCGCCGTCTGGCGTATCGGGGCCTGCGTTGTGCGCGATGTTCCGGCAGATGCTGCCACAGTTTGACGGATTGCCCATCACGCGAATAAACGAACCGATAGATGGTTTCGTGACAGACATGCATTCGCAGCCCATTCGAGCGCTGTCGACTTTCCAGTTTCAAACGGCCAGCGATTTGCTCTGGTGACCATCCATGGCGTAACCGTTCCACGATCATCTGGGAGAGCCTGGGCAGACGGACCAGCTTCCTTTGCTTGTATCGGCGGTCCCGTGCCAACTGATTGGCCGTCATGCTGTAATAGCCGTTCAGTTCGGCCAGTTCACGATCTTCAAATGTGTTGCGCTTCAGCTCCCGGAAAATGGTGGAACGATGACGTCCAAGCTTCTCCGCAATCACATCAACACTGATCTTGGCAGCACGCCAGCGCTCGATCTTGCGTCGTTCTTCAATTCCAAGATGTGAATAGGTGGGGCGAATACCGTTCAACATGCATGTTCCTCCTAAGCAATAACCCATTGATATCACTCAAAAGTCGCACTTCGAAATAGAATCCACCCCTGCTACAATAACGTATCACATAATATAAATTATGGAACAGGGCGAAAGTTCAGAGTGCACCGTCGTTGAGAATCTATCACGGATTAGGCGCCGTATTCGCGCGTAACCAGGACGCAAACCCGTCTTCATCAATCTCACTTGCTGCCAATCTAAGCACAGCGGTCGTTGCGTCCAGCTCGCTTGCCACAAGTTCGAGACCATTCAGATTCAGAAAAATATACGCCGCCAAAAAAGCGGTCCGCTTGTTCCCATCGATAAAGGGGTGGTTGCGAACGAGTCCGAACGCATAGCTGGCAGCTAGCTGGCACAGATCGGCAGTTCCATAGGCATGAAGATTGATTGGCCTTGATAAGGCGGATTCAAGTAGAGCCACGTCGCGTACACCAGAGGCACCGCCATGTTCTGCCAATTGCATATCATGCACGGCCTCAATGACTGAGCGCAGCACCCAGGTCGGTTCGCTCACTTGGCAAGCTCTTTAAGAGTATTGCGGAACTTCCCAATCCCTTTGCGAGCAATTTCCATTTGTTTATTAAACTCAGGATCATAAGGTGTTATGCGCATTGAACCATCAGGTGCCTCGGTAAGATAGAGCATGTCACCACTGGCGACATTCAATTTCGACAGTGTTTCCTTGGGGAGGACGACACCGAGCGAATTTCCGACTTGGCGAACCTTGAGGGTGGGCATGTTGGTACTCCGAAAAAATGTTATCACGTAGATTATAACACAATCGGCTTTAAGGCAACGCTGGAGCGTTTCGCATTTGGGGCCATTATTGGTTGGGATCGATCTGCATGTAGATGGCGTCATCCCAGGAATTGATATTCCAGGAATAACCCTTATCCAACGGCTCTCCACGTTGCGAAACCGCGTTAGAGTTCAGAACCTTACCGTCAGTGTGAATTGTCAAAATACCGGAAGGATGCATCCCTAGCCGTTTGAGGTTGGCAAGCTTTTTCTCACTCATTTTCGGCGTGAAAATTTCAACGGTCCCGTCATCATTTCGCGCGATCGTCATAAAGTTGCGCGTTTTCGAACGGGTTTTGGTATTGGGAAAACCGATTACATCACCGGCTTTTTTAAGCGTTCCTTTGAGGTCAAGATCGAGCGCAAACCGCCCCTGCCCCTCATATTCGAAACGCTGAAAACCGGGCATGCCCTCCCCATCCTTCTCAGCGTTCCTTATACGTTGCTCATCTTTTTCGGAAACCTCTTTCCCTTCAGCCACGGAAACCAGCCAAGCAGCATGAGCAAAGACGCTGTTTGCCTGAAGGTGATAATCGTAACCTTCGAGGTCAATGGACATTTTAAAGGTTTCAGGCACAAGGCATCCAGCCAATAGGCTACATGCCAATATAGCCGTGATGATTCCAAATCTTGTCCTCAGATCGCGTTTCAACCTTGATAAATCCCCGGAAAAATAATGTCCTGGTCAACGAGAATGTTGAAATTATAACCTGGGCGAATTTCGATTGTAGGCTGAACATCAAGGTTCTTTTCAATCGTTTTTTCCGCTACCCGGCCAAACACTTCAGCAAAGTTTTGACGTGCTGAATCGGCTGCAGTTGTTTGGTTTGTCAGTGTAGAGTCATTCGGTATTGCCACGTCAATGCCCGTTCCAATGAGTGCTAGAAGCACCGCGGAACCGAATGTCTTGAAATAATGGTTATTCACCTTGTCCTTGAACCCGCCATAGCCTTCACCATCAACACCTGCCATTGAACCAATTTGAAGTGTTGCGCCATTCGGGAAAATGACATCTGTCCAGACAACCAATACACGTGATTGTCCGAATGAGACTTTAGAGTCGTAACGTCCAAAGAGCTTCGTGCCTTGAGGTATAAGCAAGCGATGACCTGTTGCGCTGTCATACACATTCTGACGCACCTGAGCTGTAATGCGGCCTGGCAGGTCCGAATTGATGCCGGTGATCAGAGTTGCAGGAATGACAGAACCGCGCTTTAGCTCGAAAGGTGATTGTTGTGGAAGGACACGGTTTGGCAAATAGCCCGCGTCGGCAATATCCTTGCCGAAGAATTCCTCTTTGTTCGACTGCATATTCAGATCGCCCGTGCCTTGCCCATTGGCGGCCTGCATCGCTGCTGAATAAAGGTCAGCGGCAGACCTGTTGCCACCAAAACCTTGCGCTGCTTGGATGCCGTTTCCAACGGTTTGTTGGCCTGCCTGCCCGTTGCCACGGTCCAGCTCGACATTAAGCGGGCTATCAAGAGCAGCATCAACAGATTGTATTCGCTTCATTCGCTGGCGATGACGTTCTTCAAGCTCCTGCTGTTCAAACTCACGCTCCATCTTTGCGCGCCAGTCGACCTCGGGTTCAAGCTGAACGGGCCTGTCTACCTTCTGCTGAGGCGTGTCCTGAAACGGATTTGTATAGGCTTTCTGTTGCTCCTGCGGCGGCTGGACGACCGGTTGCGCTTGTTGAACCGGTGCAGGTGGCGCCGGAGGTTCGATCACACCATCCGAAACGCCGCTCTTGAGCTGGTCAGCAAAGTCGCTGGCAGGACGCCCGCCCTCGTCAGCAATATCTTGGTCACGCTGTCCGATGCCTCTCGTGGAAAGGCCGTAGACGACAACAGCGAAGAAAATCACGCCAATCCCAATAGCAAGGAACACCGGAACCTTGTTAAGCCGGCTTATCCGTGGAGCGTCGTCATCACGCGTATTATCAATATCGTCCAGATTTGCCATTTATTATGCCCTCGAAAGAACGGCGAGCGCGCTTGAAGGATTGGCACCTTCAGCACTCGCAATATAGGTTCTTGAAAGTTCGACTTGTGGCGTGGTGATACGGACCAGAATTTCATTGCCGTCCTGGTCAACCGCATAAGCAAGCGGGATGATGCTATCGCCGGAAGGCTGCTGATCTGCCGCAGCGACGGCGTATCCCCACCCACGCAAGGCGCTTTCAAGAGCGAGGCCAAATTCAGAATTGTCTGCCTTCAGGTAAATCGTACCTGTTCCGGGGCCAACGTTTTCAGCCAGCTTTGGAACAATATCACCAGCGATTGCACCGGCGGCTGAAGGTGAGAGATTGGCAGCGTCCGCGCTTGTTGCAGGGTTAAACCAACCACTGTTGCTTGTTACACAACCTGCAAGCGGTGTGGAGGCGACACCGAGGCCAACCATTTTTAGAATTGAGCGTCGAGTGAGATGCATGGTTAGCCCCCTCTGTTGATTTTGACTTTTTGCTGGCGAGATCCAACACCGGAAACAAGAATGGCTTGATCAATCATGTAGTCGACGATCATCAAATTGCCTTTGAGCCGGTAATTCACAATCTGGTTTTGGCCGCCGTTAACGACATAGAGGACAGGCGCATCACCGGATGACATGGCGCTAGGGAACTGAATGTAAGTTTTCGTTCCATCGGAATAGACGCGCGTGGGCCGCCACCGAGCGGAGCCATGCATGTAGAACGAGAAATCGAGGCTTTCAGCGGGAACGCCAGCGCCGGGGATCGTGTTTGCTTGCACTTGCTGATTGATTGCATCCAGTTTTGTACGCAAATCTTCGGGGTATACGAAGCCTACGCGCGCCATGTAGCTATGCGAGCTGCTTTTGAGCTGGATCTGATAGGTCCGCCGCGAAGTGGTAACGACCATAGACGAAACGAGGCCGGGCTCAGTGGGCTTTACAATCAGGTGAACCGCCTGCCCCCCTGCCCCACCGGAAACGGCAGGGTCAACCTTCCAGCGGACGCTATCACCGAGTTTGACAGCATTAACGACTTCCCCGGCCTCAAATTCTATGTCGCAGACCTGTAAAGGCGCGCAGACGACAGTCGGTTGAACCTCACCATAAAGGTAGATGACTTTGCCATCATCGCCCTTGGTGACAACACCCTTGCCATTGCGCCAGGCGTTGGAAATGCCGAGCGCTTTCAGCTCTTTTGATGTAAAATCGGCCGCGTTTGCAGCGAAACCCGAAAACGTGCTTGCAATGATCAATGCGCACACGCCCGTGTGTAGTTGTTTTTTGTTGAACATGTCCCTCTTCTCCGAGCGTGCGACTAAAGTTGTGCCGTCCAATTGAATTCAGTGATGTAGAGCCCGATGGGGTTATTTCGAATGATAGCCTCATCTTGCGGCGGCGATAGCGTGACCGTGGCAACTCCGCGCCAACGTTTCGTGCTGATTTCTTTGCCCTTGCGGTCGCGAGCAATCTCAGTCCAATCGATCTGATAGGACTGGCTTGAAAGCTTGACCACGTTTGAGACTTCCACCGAAACGGTCATATTGGATGCCCGATCAAACGGATTGTTGTTCTGGTAGAAGCTGTTGATTTGTTGGGTGGAGGAATCGGACTGCCTCAACAGCGCGTAAACCCGATCAATGTACCCCTTCTCCACAACAGTATCGGGAGTTACCGAACGGAAATTTGATACCCAAGCACTCAAAGTGGAGCGAATGACGCGCTCATCCGCGTATTCAATCTGAGCAGGAAATCCGCCGCTCACAGCATTGCCGAGCTTATCGACCTGAACGATATACGGCACCATTTTGACCTGTGTTGATTGGTACAGGGCATAGCCGAAGCCAATTGTGCCGATCGTTAATGAGAGTATCGCGACGGAGCGCCAGAGGGACGCCGAACGGGAATACTCACCTAATACGGAGTTCCATTCTAATTTTCCTGCCAGATATGGATTATCCGGGACAGATCGTTTTGCCATGCGTGAAGCCCTGTTCGATTATTTGCCTGAATTTGATTTCGCGTTTTCGCGTATTTTTTCGTTCGCAAGACCAAGCGTCGAAGCGCCATAACTACCAACAGACCCACTCGCTTTTGCGGCCGCACCGGATGCCAAAGCACCGCTAAATGCCGAAGCTGCTTTGCCGGTCGCGCTTAAAGCACTGGCACCCTCGTTGCGCGCTTGGTCATAGACGCCTTTTGCGCCACCGGCCAATTGTCCAAAGCCGATAGCCGCACCAGCGGAGGCAGCGCCGAAAGAGGCCACTTGCATTCCGCCGCGAATGGCTTCCATGCCGTTTCCGACAGATACACCCTGGACGACCCCTTGGACGATTTGCGGCACATACATAGCGATCATAAAAACGACGACCGAAACGCCAGCGATAGTGAGGGTTGCCAAAAACTGATCATCCGGCGCGGCAGAGTTCGCCAAACCAATCAAAACGTCTGATCCGATTTTCGCGATCATTACCAAAGCCATTAGCTTCATGCCCACCGAAAAGGCGTAAACCAGATAGCGGATGGCAAAGTCTTTGGTGAAAGAACTACCGCCCAGGCCGAGCATGATCATCCCGGCGAGCAAGCCAACATACATTTCGGCCATGACCGCAACGAATATTGCGGCGACAAGCGAAAAGGCAATGACGACGACCACCATTGCTAGGACGAAGGCAATCGCCAGCGCGTTGTCCTCGAAAAGTCCAAACTCAGCATTTTGGGATAGTTTGGAGGCGACCTGAATACCGGCGTTGAACACGTTCGCAGGCGATGCAGACCCGCCACCTGCCCCAATCTGGAAAAGACTGTCCACCACGCTTTTTGCAAAGGAAGGGCCTTGCGTGAGAACGAAGGCAAAGAAGCCGATGAAAATAATCCGGCGCACCAGCTCGGCAAACCATGTGTCCAATGATGGTGCCTGAATTGCGAGCCACACAGCCGCAATACCAACCTCAATTCCCGCAAGAATCCAGAACAGCGAGTTTGCCGCATTGGTAACGGTTGTTTCCCAACCTTTCGATGCAGTTTCTATCTGGTTTTGCAGGTTATCAAGCACGGTGCCATCGGCACCAAAGGCGGGAGCAGAAACGACCACCATCGCCAGCGCCAGGACAACCCATCTTGCATTAGGTCGTTTCATCATTTTCAAAAATCCACGCTCATTTCTTTGCCGCCGGTCGTCGGATAGTCGTTCGGGTCGGAGCCGAGGAATTTCTTTGGTTTTGGTTCCGTTTGCGCTTCTACGGCTTGGCCTTGTGGAAGCACAAAAACGTAAGTGATCGTGCCTGCAGTCGCCAAAACGAGCAGGGCTATAACGATGATGTAGAACTTGGGACTCATTAGAAATTTACTCCCAATTCCTTCCCACCAGATGTGGACGGACTTGGTGAATTGAAAAACTTCTCACGCCGAGCTTTCGACAGATCTTTTTCAGCCTGTTCAGACTGATACCAAGTTCCCATCATGGTCATTTGCTGGGAAACCAGACCGCGAAGTTTTTGCATTTGCTCTACCTGTTGGTTTGCGATTTCGTGACCGACTTGGAGCGCCTGCATTTGCCCGACAGCGGACGATGATTGCGACCGCAACGTAGACATTGTTGATTCTTCAGTCTGGAATTGATCGGCGGTGTATCCCGCAGCCTTCAGCGTTGAGGCTATCGTGTCGCGGTTCGTATCCGACCACGATTTATAGGTATCTGAAAAGTCGGTTCCGTTTGGCAAGTTGGACCGAAAATCGGAGTAGCTCTGAAAACGGCTTTTCAACGTGTCATCGAGATTTCCCATAGAAAACGCGATGCCCTGCCCCTGCTGAACGATGCTTTGAAGCTT
>JBNKQT010000109.1:0-3342 GCA_050297115.1 Ensifer sp.
GCCACACCGTCATCCTTCACAATCTCGTCCCAAAGCCAGTAGGCACCCGTTGCATGCACAAAGGCCTTGAAGCGTGAGAGTGTCGGTTCGTGCGGCTTGCTCTGCGCCGTGTAGGCGTTCAACGTGGCAAGGCTCACCGAGCCGGAATTGAGGTAATTGCCCATGCGAGCCGCAATCATCGCGCGCTCAAGCGGGCATTCTCGAATAGCCTTGGCCATTGCCAGTGCCAGCCGCGCACGAAACGCATCAATGTCGATCTGCTCGGTGGCAATGCGCACAGGAAAGCGGCTGTCTTCAGTAAAGAGATCGAATTGAAGGGGAGACTTTTTCATGCGTCCGCCCCCTTCAAGTCGGCAACCAGGGCGGCGATCTCGTCAAGATGTTCACGCACAAGCCGCGCACGGGTTTCCTTCGAAGATCGCCGCCACGTGTCCATCAACCGATCACCAAGAACCTGCTGCGCATCCGGCTTTGACTTCTTCCCGTCAAGCGCATGCCTGATTTGGTCCATGGTCGCGCCAGCAGAGAGACCGTTCGCAATTTCCTGCTGCCGCTTCGGCTCCTCTTTCGCAAGCTTGAGCAAAACACTCTGGTTGTCGGCTTCAGGCCTGCCCCGCAGATGCTCGCGAAGTGATGGTATGAGGTTTTGAGCTATGACATTTAACCGCTTAACGGTGTCCTTAGACACTCCCATGCGGGTGGCGACATGATTGGAAAAGCCGCCGCGTTCGGCTTCGTCCGCCAATAATTGGGGCAAGTTGCACCTATTTCCAGGACGGCCCGGTTCAATCTTGCCATACTTCCCTTCCCACACGTCACGATATGACTGCACGAAGACCGCGCGATCGATCACAGACAGGTCGTTTCGAAACAGGTTTTCAGTAATCTCTATGAGCTGGCTTTCAGTGGCGTCCGCCTCAACAACCAGTGCTTCAATTTCGTCTTCATCATTGATTTCAAAGGCCCGCAGACGATGCGCACCGGCAACCATGGTAAACTTGCCACCCTTCTGCGCTGGCGTCTTGCGAACGGTAATCGGGTTGATCAACCCGTGTTCCACAATGCTCTGCGCAATGGCAATTGCATGCTCCTCTTCCACCGCACGCAACCGCTCCGGCACAAAAATGTCTTTGATTGAAATGACTTTAAAATCGCTCATGCGGCAGAACTCGCTCTTGTCATGTCTTGTGCAAAATGCGCCTGCGCATCGCGAACGATACCGGCGTAAACGTCTTGGAATTTTGGCTCCATCAGCCGGGCATCCACCGTGCGCAAAGCCCGGTTCACGGCCTCGCGGCTGCGCTCTTGCATCGCCACCACACGGCGCTTCGGCACATGGAAATGTCGGATCATCACATGCAGCCCGATCTGGCGGGCGAAGGCCGCGTCAAACTTTTCATGCGGCGGCTCAACGATGTCGCGAACCGAAAGCCAGCAAAAAACCTTGGCAACAGCCGCAAAGCAGGCTGCCATCTGTGCATCGAGCCGGTCGTGTTCCGAATAAGGGTTCATTCCGCCACCTCAAGCACCTTGTCGGTCTTGACCGGCGTCAACAACTCGCGGAACTGGTCGATCTTGGTTTCGTCAACAGGGCGGAAAGCCCGTATATCAAAACCCATTTCGCCCATCGAATTCTCATCAATTGGGATGAGCGGATTGGTGATCTCGATAAGGTGAATACCGATAATATCACCAGACATCACAAATGAGTTTCGGACAGTGTAGACTTTGCCAAGCGTCGGAAAGCATGCACCCAAAGAAACGCCTTGTGAGAACATTGGATCAGCGCTGAAATCGTAAACACAAACCACCCGCTTGCCCGGTTCAAAATCACACCAGTTCATGACAGGCCACCGATCAGAAGAACGATGCCACCGACAAGCCCAAACGCCAGCCCAATGAAAATGATGGCCGTGTCAGCCGCCTTGCAGACCGGGTCTCGCGACGGAATGAAATAGTTGTCGAATTCGGGTTTCACTTTGGACATGTGCTTTGTTCCAAAATCTGCTTTGGTTTCATCAGCGGCGGGGTGACAGCCGGGCATCGCTTCCAGACCGGAGGGAGGTGCCTGCCCGAATGCGGGATACCTGAAAGGCTAGAGCACCCCGCCGCACTCACGCCGCCTCCTGGGAGGTCGCCACTGCCTTCCGGCGCGCTTCTCGCGTCGGCGGGCGGATGTAATTTTCAACAGGCTGAGGCTCTTTCCTGCGGCCATCGGCAAAGTAGCGTTCACGCCACAGGAGGTGCGGATGGGTTTTCAATGCAGCGGCAATCGCCTTCTCGGCAGCATGGTTAGGCTCTTTCAGAGCGTTGGCCACAGCGCCTTTGGTCAGGCCATATGCACGCTCGATCTTCGCCTGGGTCCAGCCGTTAGCTTCCAGCCGTGCCCTGATCTTCAACTGTGCATCAATGCGCCGCTGCATGGACTTGGAGATTGCCATATGCAAAAGTCCCTCTTCGTTTGAACGGGGCGGCCTGCTACGCCGCCCTTTTCAATGCCTTTGTGTTCTATCGATATAGAAAGGAATAACGATAAAATTCCGTTTTGTAAACGGCAAAATATCGTTTTACTGAAAAATGGCGAGAAAGCCCGTTCACACAACGCCTTTTGGCGAGCGCTTGGCTTCGGTCAGGCAAAAGCTCGGATATGGGAAGGATCGACAGGGCTTCGCTGATTTGTTCGGCATGAAGGCCGATAGCTACGGTTCGTATGAGCGCGGGAAGACTGAACCGAAAATAGAGTTCTATGAAGCCTTGCGCTCTCGCTTTCAGATCAATCTAAATTGGCTACTAACTGGCGAAGGCGATATGCAGGAGGTCGATGCTGGCAACCTGTCAGAAACAGAAACGCGGCTCTTGGCCAAGTTTCGCGAACTGCCCGACCGTGCCCACGAAGGGGCGCTGGCGCTCATGGAGCATGCGAAGAAGTTCTAGTGAATATGAGTACAAACAGGACAACTTGGCCCACCTCACGACTGATCAGCACGCAACCAGCCCCATATTCCGCCTTCACAGCAGCTTCCAACTCGTCGATTGCACGAGCAAGACGGTCTGCGCCTTTAGAGGTCGCGCCCACGGGCGCTGAAATGATCGCTTTAAGTATTTGCCGTCGCTGCATTTTCCACTCTCGCTAACCCCGCATTCACCACAATGATGATTAGTGAGATTGACTAAAGTCAAACCATTATATTTACTATTTCGAAACAACTAATATACGGATAACTTAAAGTTTGGAGGCTTCTGCCCCGTGAAAAGTGACTGGTTTTGGTTGGTTTTCCAGTTTGAAAAGCTTCGATTTGGTTACCAAACTTTAAGTCATTTTTCTGAGTAAAATAGGATTTT
>JBNKQT010000110.1:0-4717 GCA_050297115.1 Ensifer sp.
GAACATCAGGTTCCATCCGAATCTGCGGATGGGTGATGTAGAGCGCGAATGCCACCGTTGTCCTAGACGCGCATCGGCATCAGCACGTAAAGCGCATCATCACTGGCTGTGTCACGCACTAACGTAGGCGAACCAGGATCAGCAAACAGGAAGATCGCCTCATCGCCGGAAAGCTGCGATGTGATATCCAGCAGATATTTTGCGTTGAAGCCGATTTCCAGCGGATCACTTTCATAGCCAGCAGGCACTTCGTCGGTCGCAGAACCGGAATCCGGGTTGTTGACCGTCAATGTCATCTGGCCATCGGAAAGCGCCAGTTTCACCGCACGCCCACGCTCCGACGAGATCGTGGATACACGATCAACCGCATTCTGGAACGACTTCGTGTCGATTCGCATTTCCTTGTCATTTCCAGCGGGAATAACGCGCTGATAATCCGGGAATGTGCCGTCGATCAGCTTGGACGTCAGAATGATCGGGCCAGCTGTCATGCGCATTTTGGCATCGGAAATCTCAATCAGTACATCGCTATCAAGTCCATCAACTAGCTTCTGCAATTCGCCGACGGTTTTGCGCGGCACGATGATGCCGGGCATACCTTCCGAGCCGGAAGGCGCCGTCACATCGGCGCGTGCCAGTCGGTGACCGTCCGTTGCCACGGCCCGCAGCTTCAAGTCGCCCTCGGATTCCACCGTGTGCATGAAAATGCCGTTGAGGTAGTAACGGGTTTCTTCCGTCGAAATCGCAAACTGTGTGCGATCGATCAGCATCTTTAAGGATGCGCCGGGCAAATTGAACGTGTGGCTGAAGGTGCCAGCGGTCAGGTCCGGGAAGTCGGAAATGGGCAGGCATTGTAGCGAAAACTTGGAACGTCCGGCGGCAACCGTCATGGATGTACCATCCGGTGTTGTGGCCAACAGAACCTCGGAGCCATCAGGCAATTTGCGAACGATGTCGTAAAGCAGATGAGCCGGAACGGTCGTGCCGCCTGCCTGTTCCACCTGTGCCGGGGTCGACTCGGTGATTTCCAGGTCAAGGTCGGTCGCCTTCATTTCCAGATTCTGGCCTTCGCCCTTCAAAAGAACGTTGGAAAGGATCGGGATCGTATTGCGGCGTTCCACAACACGGTGCACGTGGTTCAGCGATTTGAGAAGGTTGGCACGCTCGATTGTAATACGCATGGACTGCTATCCGCTTTGAACTCTGCCTGGGCATCATGCCCGCTGGCGCAACATATGGTTTCCGGTGGCCCGGATGATTAATGGAGGCGCAAAATGGCAGATAGTGGCGGCAGATTGCAAGCGGTTTGCTCCAGATTCACAGCAGTTATGCCCACTTAAGAAGCCCTTGCGGCCCGATCACGCTTCGCCCATAAGGGAAAAGGACACGACGGGGCAGGAACCAGAGAATTTGAGTGACACCACACGGACATACAGAATAGGCAATGCCGAGCTGCCCGCACGCCCGCTAGAGGCGGGTCTCTACCTCGTTGCAACGCCGATTGGCAATCTCGGAGACATCACGCTGCGTGCACTGGAAACCCTCGCCGGGGCCGATGTGCTGGCCTGCGAAGATACGCGCGTGACCCGCGTTTTGCTCGACCGTTACGGAATTCGCCAGCGTCCCTTCGCCTATCACGAGCACAATGCGAAAGAAGCAGGCGAGAAGCTTCTGGCCATGCTGGAGGAGGGCAAGACGGTCGCGCTTGTCTCAGATGCTGGTACCCCACTGGTCTCTGACCCCGGCTATCGGCTTGGCCAGTTGGCGATAGAAGCCGGGCACCGGGTTCACCCTATTCCGGGGGCCTCAGCGCCCTTGGCAGCGCTGGTCGGCTCAGGGTTGCCAAACGATGCCTTTCTCTTTGCCGGATTTCTGCCCTCCAAGGATAAGGCCCGACGTGATCGGCTGGCGGAACTCGCAACCATACCCGCCACGCTCATTTTCTTTGAATCGCCGCACCGTATTGCCGCCACGCTCAGTGCTGCCGCCGATGTGCTGGGGGTAGCACGGCAGGCTTCCGTATGCCGCGAGCTCACCAAAACATTTGAGGAATTCCGCCGCGGTTCGTTGGGCACACTTTCAGAGCAATATCAGGGGCAAACCGTCAAAGGTGAGATTGTTCTCGTGATCGCTCCGCCTGCGGAAGCTGAAGCACCGGGCGCGGCTGACGTCGATGCCATTTTGAAAGATTTGATGTCAGAACTTCCAACTTCTAAAGCCGCCAGCGAAGCGGCCAGGGTGACCGGGTTGCCGCGCAAAGACCTCTATCAGCGCCTTTTGGAGCTGAAAGAAAATGGTGCGTGAGGGCAGGCTGAACAAGCGCCAGAGGGCGCTGCGTCGCGGCGCATTTGCGGAATATCTCGCCGCTGCATTTCTCATGGTGAAAGGGTATCGCATCCTCGAAATGCGCTACCGCGTGAAAACCGGCGAGATTGATATCATTGCCCGTAGGGGCGATCTTGTCGCCTTTGTCGAGGTCAAGGCGCGCCAGAATATTGATGATGCACTCTCTGCCGTCAGCGTGAAAAACCAGTCACGCGTAAAGGCGGCAAGCCGGACGTGGCTTTCAAAACGCAACGACTTTTCAAAGCTCTCCTGGCGCTACGATATCGTCGCGGTCAGGCTGCCTTTTGCTATGCAGCATTTCCCGAATGCTTTTTGAGGCTATTCGTTCGCCCCTGTTTCAAAATGGCCCACAAATTCCACCGAGCAACGATATCTGGGTGTATCGCTAAAATTTGATCTTTTCCCTCAAAGGAATAGCCAGCATTTATCCTTAAGGTCGTCGCAAAGCTTTGAGGGGACCAGCATGGCGTTTCAAATCAGTACAATTATGGCTGTGGCTACCGCACTTGGCGCGGTCAAGATTCATCACGACCTACCAGAGGCAACATCGCCAATGGTTTCTGCCGCAGCGGACTTGTTGGAGATGCGCCCGTCGCCCATCGATCCGACCTGGATTTTGAGCGGCAATCCGCAAGCCCGTATAGCCGAGCATTCGCAGTCTGAAGATGATGCTGCGATCACGGCAGTCTGGGATTGTACGGCAGGCAGCTTCAACTGGTATTTTGGCTGGGACGAGACTGTCATGATCCTCGAAGGCGAGGTTCATGTGACCGACGAAAATGGTGTCACCCGCACGCTTCGCGCCGGTGATATCGCCTATTTCAAGGGAAAAACCTGGGCGACATGGCGCATTGAAAAATATGTGCGCAAGATCGCTTTTGTGCGCAGACCTTTTCCAGGCCCGCTTCAGCTTGTTCTCAAGCTGCGCAACAAGCTGAAAGAAATGCGTGCGGGCGGTGGCCCGTTGCGAACCGGCCTTTGACACACTAAATGGGGGTATCAGTATTTTCGGGGACCCCCAAAGATGGCCAAAATCCGCAATGTCGCAGTCCAGATGGACCATGTTTCATCCATCCAGATTGCCGGTGATTCAACCTTCGCCATGAGCCTCGAGGCTCAAGAGCGCGGCTACAAGCTCTTCCATTACACGCCAGACCGGTTGTCGCTGCGCGATGGAAAAGTCTATGCAACGGTTGAGCCGATGATCCTGCGGGATGTAAAGGGTGACCACTTTGAGCTTGGCGAGCCCGAACGCGTGGACCTTGCAACAATGGACGTGGTGCTTCTTCGCCAGGACCCGCCATTTGACATGTCCTACATCACCTCTACGCATCTTTTGGAACGCATTCACCCGAAAACATTGGTGGTGAATGATCCGGCCTGGGTGCGCAATTCACCGGAAAAGATCTTCGTCACCGAATTCCCCGACCTCATGCCGAAAACGCTGATTACCCGTGATCCGGGTGAAATCAGGGCTTTCCGAGAGGAGTTGGGCGACATTATCATCAAGCCGCTCTACGGCAACGGTGGAGCTGGCGTCTTCCATCTCACGAAAGAGGACCGCAACCTTTCCTCGTTACTGGAAATGTTTTCCGAGCAATATCGCGAGCCCTTCATTGCACAGGAATATCTCCCTGATGTGCGCAAGGGCGACAAGCGCATCATCTTGATCGATGGTGAGCCGGTGGGTGCTATCAACCGAATTCCGGCAGAACACGACAGCCGTTCCAACATGCATGTGGGTGGTCGTGCCGAGCACTCTGAACTCACCGATCGTGAAAAGGAAATCTGTGCCCGCATTGGCCCGGCCCTTCGCGAGCGTGGCTTCCTTCTCGTTGGTATTGATGTCATTGGAGATTATCTCACCGAGATTAATGTTACCTCGCCAACCGGCCTTCGGGAGGTCAAGAATTTCGGCGGTGCTGATATCGCGGCTCTCCTTTGGGATGCGATTGAAAGCAAGCGCTGAAGGTCAGAATATACCCAAAATTGGCCGCTGAAGCGGCCAATCTCAGCTTTGGTCCTCAATGTGCGAATGATAAAGCTCCTCAAAATTGAGAGGGCAAAATATGCGCATTTTCAAACTTTTGACCGTCGCGTTCCTTATGTTTGGCATCGTTGGCTGTTCCGGAACAGCGGAAAAGCTGCGCAACAAGGGTGATCGCTATCAGCTTTCCAGAACGGTCGGCAAATCCTACGCAGCCATCGCCGCCTCCAAGTCTTTGCGTGAAGCGGAGCTTTTTGGAACACGGCTCACCTATGGTCGCCTGATAGACCAGAGCCAGCTTGCGGGCGGCGACACAGTCTACAAACATGCTGGTTTGCGCGACGCAGGTGAATCCGGCTTCGATTTTGGCGGCCTGATCGGTAC
>JBNKQT010000111.1:0-2901 GCA_050297115.1 Ensifer sp.
AGAGCCTTGATATGGTAATTCCCAAACGGGAAATGCGGGTGAACGGCAGCACGGAAACCGTGACCGTTGCGCCTGCTGACGGGCCGCTGGCAGGTAGTGCAATTACCATCATGGAAAACAGTGTCAACAAGGAAGGCAATCTGTTTGCCTCCGTGCTTGAGGGGCCGCGAAAGGGCATCTTCTTTGTGAAGAAGGATGAGCCCTATTCGGTGACTGACGGGGCGTTTCTGCCAAATGGTGACTTGCTGATTCTGGAACGGCGCTTTGGCTTTGTTGCCGGCATTGGAATGCAGCTGCGGCGCATAAAGACGGATGACATCAAACCCGGCGCGACGGTGGACGGCGAGGTGATCCTGGAGGCGGATGCAAGCTTCCAGATTGATAATATGGAAGGGCTTGATGTTTTTCAGGCTGAAGACGGCTCTACACGCGTCATTCTTGTTTCCGACAATAATTTTTCGATCCTTCAGCGTAACCTGATGCTGGAGTTCAAACTGGCGGAATAAAAAACCGCAGAACCCGGAGGTTCTGCGGCTAATGCAAATGCTGCTTTATCTGTTATTTCAGGCAGCGTCTGAAACGGGCATTGGTTTGACCACGCTCATAACTGCACCATAAGGCAGCAGCATTACGAGGCTGACCAGCATCTTCACAACAAAATCGCCGAGTGCCCAGGAAATCCAGCGAGGCGCTTCCATGGTCACAACACCGAGAACGGGAGCCCAGCCGATTGCAAAGTCGTCATTGGCGCCCAGGAAAGCGAAGCTTGCGGCAAAGGCGAGTGTGAAGAACATTGCGGTGTCCAGCACGGAGCCGATCAATGAGGACAGAAGCGGTGCCTTCCACCAATTGGAGCGGCGCAGGCGATTGAAGATCGAGATATCGAGGAGCTGAGCGACAAGGAAGGCCGTGCCTGATGCTATGGCGATACGCGGGGTGGCGGCCCAGATGGAGAATCCAACAGCAATTACAAATCCGGCAGCCACGACAAGGCGTGCGGCCTTGGGGCCAAACTGACGGTTGGTCAGGTCGGTGATCAGGAAGGCAACGGGATATATGAATGCGCCATAGGTCAGCAGGTCGGCAAGGTTGATGCCGAAAAACGTGCCGGGAACCGGGAACTGAACGAGGAAATTTGAAGCCACGACCACAAGGGTCATGAGGGCTATGTAGGGCAGGGTGCGTGCACTTGTGCTCAGCATTTTTTTATCCTGGGTGATGCCACCAGTTGGAGTGTACGGTCGGACGCCTTGCTAAAATCCGGTTGCAAGGAAATGGCTCGGAACGGCAGTCCCAAGCCATTTAAATCCGTGAGGAGAGATTGCTTTAATTAAGCGGCTTCAGCCTGCTTCTTGGCAATCTGACGCTTCAGCAGGCGAGCGCGCATGCTGAGTTCTTTTTCGTCAGCCTTCAGAAGAAAAGCATCGAGGCCACCGCGGTGCTCAACTGTGCGCAGAGCAGCAGCGGAAACGCGCAGACGGTAACGCTGGCCGAGTGTATCGGAGATCAGCGTAACGTTCACGAGGTTCGGCAGGAACCGACGACGAGTCTTGTTGTTAGCGTGGCTCACATTGTTGCCGGTCTGTACGCCCTTGGCGGTCAATTCGCAGGTACGCGACATGGTAACACCTTTATTTTTATCAGCCGAAAGACAAAAGGTTTCCGGTGCCGTCACCGGCCTCAATCCTCTCGGCCCTGATTGGAAAGTTGCGGTTCTATAGTCAGCCTGAGCCCCGCAGTCAAGCCAAACCTGCTGCTTGCAGTTAAAATTTGGCTGGTTCATGCTGTATTCATGTGGCGCGGCACATATATGACGTATTGTCTTCATAGCAGAAAAGACAGCGAGACCACAAAAATATCGGATAAAGACCTAATGAAAAAGCTTACAGCCCTGCTTGGCCTTGCAGCCGCAACCCTGATCCCGGCTTCGGCATATTCAGCGGGGGTTTCCAATACGATCTATTATTCTATCAGTATTTCCGGTCTGACCCTGGCCAAGGCGTCGTTTAATACCCGCATTGAAGGCGATGCCTTCATGATTTCAGGCGACTTCGGGACGACCGGGCTTGCCAGGGCGTTCAAGAAATGGGGCGGTTCCGCCTCGGTGAAGGGGACGCTCTCCAATGGATGGTTTGAACCCATACACTATTCCTCCAGTTATAATATCGGAGGCTCAAAACGCAGTTTCAATGCGGCGTTTTCCAGCGGCAACGTCACGGATTTTGCCCGTGTGCCCGCGCATAAGGAATTGCCGCCGGAATGGGTTCATGTTTCCAAGGCAGATCTCAAGAATATCGCCGACCCGATGACTGCGCTGATCAAGCCTATGGATGGCGAGCTCTGCAGTGGCGTTGTGCCTGTTTTTGATGGTGAAACGCGGATGGAGCTTCATCTTTCGCCCAAAGGCAAGGCGCAATATCGGGAGGGGCGCATTTCTACGCAAGCGCATGTTTGTGCCGCCAATTTTCGTTTGGTCTCGGGATATCGCAAAGGCCACACTGACCTTGAGAAGGTTCAGAAATACAAGGGTTTTGAGGTCTGGCTTGCCAAGTCTCCGATTGCGAATGTATATGCACCGGTACAACTTAAGATACCAACGCAATATGGGACGCTGGCGATTTCGGCAACGCGGTTTGGGCGTGTAAAGCCGTTATAAGCGTTCACCGGGGGACCTGATGAACGGTGCAACGCTGATCGGCTTTACAGCCGTGCTCATGTGGGCGTTGCTGGCGCTTTTTACAGCAGCCTCCGGCACGGTGCCGCCATTTCAGCTTTCGGCGATTACGTTCGCGATTGGCAGCCTGCCGGGCATTGCCGTTCTCGTTGCTCGACCTCAGCGGCTGCATGTTTTGCGACAGCCGTTCATTGTTTGGCTGGTGGGTATTGGCGGGCTTTTTGGCT
>JBNKQT010000112.1:0-3653 GCA_050297115.1 Ensifer sp.
TGACCGAGAATATGCACCAGCGGAAGCACCGCATGTTTGAAGAGGCTGATGCTTTTGTGACGCTGCCGGGTGGAATTGGCACGTTGGAAGAGATCGTGGAAATTATGACCTGGGCACAGCTTGGGCGGCATAAGAAACCGATGGTTTTTGCCAATATCAACGGCTTCTGGAACCCGATGCTGGAGCTTCTGGACCACATGCGCACAGCAGGTTTCATTCACACAGCGCATTTGGTACAACCGCTCGTGATTGACCGGGTGGACGATATTGTGCCTGCCATTCTTGCTGCAGCCAGTGGCAACGGCGAAGACAAAGCTGTCATCTCAAAACTTTGAGGCTTTTCTCGCCCGCACAATATTGCGGATCATCGGCCACGAATAGATGACAAGCGCCGTCCAGATGAAGCCGAATGCCGCCAGTTTCAGGCGGCTGAACGGTTCATCGAACACAAAGACGGCTATGACGAAAATCATGGTTGGCGCGATGTATTGCATGATGCCTATAGTGGAGAGGCGCAGCTTTTTTGCGCCATTGGCATACATGAGCAGAGGTATAGCTGTGACAAGGCCACAGGCGAGCAGCCAGAAAATATCCGTTATCCCTGTGGTGCCGAAATGGCCCTGGCCGGTCGATTGCAGATAGATGATGTAGCCGATAGCCGGAACTGACAGGATTGCCACTTCCAGAAAAAAGCCCTGATTGGGCCCCACGGGCAGGGTTTTGCGGAAGAAAGCATAAAAGCCCCAGGAAAAGGTGAGAATGAGCGAAACCCATGGCAACCCGCCTGCGTCAACTGTTAGAATGACAACGGCGATTGCGGCAAAACCGATGGCAACCCACTGGCCGGAGGTTAGTTTTTCACGCAGAAGAACCGATGCCAGAAAGATGGAAAAAAGCGGATTGATGTAATATCCAAGTGCGGTTTCCAGCGCCCTGCCCGCTCCAACAGCCCAAACATAGGTGCCCCAGTTAAACGTGATCAAGGCTGCCGTAATGGCAGCCATGAGCATAGTTTTGGGTGATTTGACGGCAGCCTTCAGGTCGCCGGTCCGGCCCAGGATAAGGAGGACGGCACCAGCGATTGGAACCGACCAGACAACACGGTGCGCCACAATTTCGGCAGCGGGGATGAAGGAAATAGCCTTCATAAAAAGTGGCAGAAAGCCCCACATGAGATAGGCTGCAAGCGCAAAGAGAAAACCATCACGTGTGTCTTCATTTTTGGGCTGTGCAAGGGCTGCTTCAGCGTCGGCCATGGGGTTCACCAAGTCGTTAAAACACCCGTCTAACTTTGCGGGCATTGATGGGCAAATTCATTTTTCTGATGCGTGCTGTTTGGTTTTCTGAAGTATTTTCACAAACAATAGGAAAGCCCGGCCTCAAGATAGACCACGAAAATGTCTGTTCCCAGATAGTACCAGGCAGCCAAAACGGGCAGCAGCAGGAATGCAGATACGATACTGCCTGCAATTGCCCATGTTGGAATGTGCCTGTCTGACATCATTTACTCCGCAGCCATCAGGCCCGCCTGCCCGCGATTTTTCATCAGTTGATAGATGATGGAATCCATCAAGGCCTGGAAGGACGCATCGATAATATTGTCAGAAACGCCAACCGTCCACCAGCGACGACCAGAGCTGTCAGCCGATTCGATGAGAACGCGGGTGATGGCCTCGGTGCCGCCATTGAGGATACGCACTTTGTAGTCCACCAGTTCAAGGTCTTCTATTTCCGGCTGATATTTGCCGAGATCCTTGCGGAAGGCAATGTCGAGTGCGTTGACCGGGCCGGACCCTTCGGCAACCGACATGACTTCGAGGCCGTCGATTTCGACCTTTACCACCGCTTCAGAAACAGTTTTGAGATTGCCGTTCGCATCAAAACGACGCTCGACCATGACACGGAAGCTCTCAACCTTGAAGAATTCCGGCACCGAGCCGAGTGTCTTGAGCGCCAGGATTTCGAAGCTGGCGTCGGCGGCTTCATAGGCATAGCCCTGCGCCTCGCGTTCCTTGACTATGGAAATCAATGTATCGAGGCGCGGGTCGTTCTTTTCAACTTCGATACCGCGACGCTTCAGAGCGTTGATAAAGTTGGACTTTCCACCCTGATCTGACACCATGACTTTGCGTGTATTGCCGACGGATTCCGGTTCGACGTGTTCGTAGGTCTTGGGATCCTTAAGCAGCGCGGAGGCGTGGATGCCTGCTTTGGTCGCGAAAGCCGATGCGCCGACATAGGGAAGCTGTGTATCGGGTGAGCGGTTCAACAGCTCGTCAAAGGTGCGCGAAAGCTTGGTGAGACCTTCAAGCTGGCTGGCATCAATGCCAGTTTCAAAGCGAGTGTTGTAGGCTTCTTTAAGGATCAGGGTCGGGATGATTGTGACCATATTGGCATTGCCGCAACGCTCGCCAATGCCGTTCAGTGTACCCTGGACCTGACGAACGCCTGCCTCGATAGCGGCCAGTGAATTGGCCACAGCCTGCCCCGTATCGTTGTGGGCGTGAATGCCGAGATGGTCACCTGGAACGCCTGCCGCGATGACCTTGGCGATGATGCCCTGGATTTCACCCGGCTGCGTGCCGCCGTTGGTGTCGCAGAGAACAACCCAGCGAGCACCGGAATCAAAAGCAGTCTTGGCGCAGGCAATCGCGTAGTCAGGATTGGCTTTGTAACCATCGAAGAAATGCTCGCAATCGACCATGGCTTCCTTGCCAGCGCCAACAGCAGCCTTGACGGAATCGGCTATACTTTCGAGGTTTTCCTCGTTGGTGCAGCCGAGCGCGACCTTGACGTGATAGTCCCAGCTCTTGGCGACGTAACAGATGGCGTCCGAGCGCGACTGCAGGAGCTGTGCAAGGCCGGGATCGTTGGAGGTGGAAACGCCTGCACGCTTGGTCATGCCGAAGGCGACAAAGGATGACGCGGTTGTTCGCTTGGCGGAGAAAAATGCTGTGTCTGTCGGGTTTGCGCCGGGATAGCCGCCCTCAACATAGTCCAGACCAAAATCGTCCAGCATCTTGGCAATGGCGATCTTGTCCTCGACCGAAAAGTCAATGCCCGGAGTTTGAGCTCCGTCGCGCAATGTCGTGTCGAAGAGGTAGATGCGTTCCTTGGTCATTTTCGTTTCCGTCCCGCTTGTTTTGCGGCTCAATACTCGTTTTTCGTTATTCTGTCAGTAGCCTGCACGATTGGCTGCTTCTTGAAGGTTATGCGCATTATCCGAAAATACCCGCATACCAAAGAACGCCAATGACAACCGCCACCACCAAAATGCCTTTGGCAATAAGGCCGTAAAGCAGCCATTTGGGTATTTGCGTGTTGGGGTTGGGTGTGTTCATTCGCCTTGCTCCGGCCATTGGTCCGTTTCGTGATCGGGGTGCTGGTAGGAGATGATGTTGGACAGGAATGGCGCGGCTTCCAGATCCTCTTCTGTCACGCGCGCGGGCAATGCAGGCAGTTCATCGCACCAGGAAATCTTGCCCTCGACACCAAACTGGATGACAGGCTTGAGTTGTTCAGGATGATCGAACGCGCCGACGGCCATCGCCAGTCCATCCGGGGCGTCATAGTAGAGCGGTGTGCCGCAATCAGCGCAGAAACCGCGCTTGACGACATTGGAGGACTGGAAGGCTTTTGGTGTGCCGCGCGTC
>JBNKQT010000113.1:0-8461 GCA_050297115.1 Ensifer sp.
TAGGTGGATTCGAACCACCGACCTCAGGAGCCACAATCCTGCGCTCTAACCAACTGAGCTATAACCGCATCTACTGAAGTATAGCACTTCAGAAATCTTTTTCGCGCTTCAAAATTCAAAACGCTGCGTTCGTGTGGCGCGAGGGGTCACATACGGGGGATGAAATGATTTTGCAAGCCCCTAGTGCGGTTCCATCAAAGAAAAAAAGGCCGGAACGATGTCCGGCCTTTTCACATCTAGGTGCAGCGCTGGATTATGCAGCCTTGAAAGTATTCATTGCCTTTTCAGCGGCTTCCTTGCCTGGCTTGGACACTTCGTCAGCAACCTTCTTGGCAGTTTCCTGCATCAGCTTGGCCTGCTCTACGCTCGCTTCAGCCTGCTTGCGCAGGAAAGAGGTCTGCAGCTCGAAAAGCTCGGCAACAGATTTCACGCCAAGAAGGGCTTCCATGTGAGCCAAGGAGCTTTCGGTGTTGGCGCGTACGGCGTCGATAGCCTTCAGGCCAAGCTCAACCGTGCCGGACTGAGCCTTTTCCATCGTTGTTTCAACGGTCTTCGTTGCATCTTCCTGCGCTTCCTTTGCCTTGGCGAAGGTGTCCTTCATCTGGGCGGCGCCCTTTTCAGCAAAGTCGCGGAAGCTGTCGGTGAATTTTGCAGGGTCAAACGTTGCAAATGCAAATACGTCTTCAGATTTCTTGGCAGCCATGTTTAGCACTCCTTATTCGTTGGGCCCTCTTAAGAGGCACCCGATCTGATTGATGAGCATTATATAGCACGAGTTTTTGTGCATTGCAACATAAACGCCAAAATCATTGTGCGTCGCACACAATTAACCCTTCCATTCGAAAGCCGCGAATTGCCAGAGATGCGCTCTGGACCGGCAAAGGCTGCATAGTTATTAAGAAAGTGTTAAAGAACAAAGGCCCGCGCAAGCGGTGAAATGAAGGCATTTGACTGAGAGTATGGTGCAATATCCATTCATAGACATTGCAGTGCACGAACGGGTGCGCGGCCACTTCGCGCGCGGCGAAGCCTTGGTGCTGTTCTCGCCGGATGCTGAAAACGTGTTCTGGGCAAATGGCGCGGGTGCGCGACTTTTCGGCCATATGCAGGTCTACGACTTTATGGAAAGCGGCCCCAACACAACCGATCTGACATTCGGCCAAATGGCAACCACGGCGAAACAGCTTTCACAAGTCGGCGATCAGAAATCGTTCCTCATGCGGGTTTCATCCGGTTTCCAGCGTGCCACCGTTCAGGCCTCTGTCGAGTTTGTTGAAATTGCCAATGGCGAGACCGGCATCCTGTTTTCGGCTCCGATCCACGCCAATTCGCTGCGCGCAGATGAAATTGCCGGCGATATGATTTTCGGCCTTGGTGACGATGAAACACATGTCGCCGTTCTGGGCGAAACCGGGCAGGTGATGGCCTCTTCACCTGGATTTGAACGTCTTGGCCTGCCTGAACATGTCATCACAATGCTCCATGATGCCGTGCGCGGCAAACCGGGACATTTAGTCAAGCGCCCGGTTTTGTTGTCCGGACGCTATGTGCCCGCTGCTATTGGCGCGATTTCATCCAATCCGGCTCTCTACCTGCTGTTCTGCGTTGATGAGCAAAAAGCGGAAGAAGCACCCTTGAAAGATGCGGACGCCATCACCGACGAAAATAATTCCTCCAAGACTCAGGATATTGAAGCGCAAAGCAACACTGCCGCGACAGTGGGTCCAAACGAGCCTGTAGAGATCAGAGCAACATCCTCAGACTTCAAATTTGATCCGGATGGGCGTGCGGTACGCTTTGTCTGGAAGATTGATGCCGAAGGCCGTTTTCAGGAAGTATCCCCTGACTTTGCCAAGGTTGTAGGCCCGAATGCCGCAGACATTATCGGCAAGCGGTTTTCCGATTTGGCTGATAAACTCCACCTCGACCCCGGCAACGTCATCAGCGAGCTTTTGAAGCGCCGAGATACATGGTCGGGCAAAACCATTTTCTGGCCTGTCGAGAATTCCAATCTGCGCGTACCGGTCGATCTGGCAGCCCTGCCCGCCTATTCGCGTGAACGCACCTTTGATGGCTTCCGTGGCTTTGGCATTGTGCGCGTGGCTGGTGCTTTGGAGGATGAATACGAAGACGGCCTTACGCTTTCCGAAACACCGTCGGTAACGGAAACAGGCGAACTCGCCGTGGACACGGAAACAGCCGTGCCAACATCAACACCAGACACAAGCTGGACACCATCGGCAGAAGAGCCTCCAGCACTGCGCATAGCCGAAACGCCATCACGTCGACATTCCGACAAGGTGATCCGGCTGGAAGAGCGGCGTGGTCTGGGCGAGGAATCCCTAAGCGCGGCTGAAAAGGCGGCGTTCCACGAGATCGCCCGGCAACTCGGCGCCAAAATGCCTGCGCCCGACGAACAGGTGGAGACCGTAAGCCCTGGCAAAGAAGCTGAAGCTACCTCGAACAAGGTCGTAGAACCGTCGGATATCCCCGAAGGACAAGAGAGGGCCGAACCCGACTTGCTGCGGGACAGCCTGCAAAATCCGTTCTTCGCCTCCGTGCGCCGCACGGATCAGGGGTTAACTGAAGAGTTCGTCGCGAACCTTCCTGTGGCCATGCTCGCCCATTCAGGCGACAAACTGATTTACGCCAATCCGGAATTCTTCAAGCTCACCGGCTACGAAAACCTCGATGCACTGAAAGCAGCTGGTGGCATTGATGCACTGCTGGAGCGTGATGAGAACGCCAATCCGGACACATCTGCCATGCTGCTGGTCACCGCAGACGGACGCATGGAACCGGTCAGCGCAAAACTGCAATCTGTGCGTTGGGAAGGCGCCTCCGCGCTCATGCTTTCCATCGCACCTGTGGCTATTGCGCCTTCTCAACCCCAGCCAATAGCGGAACCTGAAACTGAAGCACCTTCGGCTACCAACGAAGAGTTGGAAGCGTTGCGTGCCGAAGTCGATGAACTTCGCTCCATTCTGGAAACCGCCACGGATGGCGTCGTTCTGGTTTCAGAGACGGGCGAAATTCGCTCAATGAACCGTTCGGCCCTTGCTCTGTTCAACTACAGCGCAGAAGAAACCGAAGGCAAACCATTCGCGATGCTCTTTGCGCATGAGAGCCAGAAATCGGTGGCGGACTACCTTGCCGGACTTTCCGGCAATGGCGTTGCAAGCCTTCTGAACGACGGGCGGGAAGTGATTGGCCGCGAAGCTGGTGGTGGCAACGTGCCGCTCTTCATGACCATGGGCACCTTGTCGACAGCAAATGGCTATTGCGCAGTCATTCGCGACATTACTCAATGGAAGAAAACAGAAGCCGAATTGCGCGATGCCAAACGCTCCGCCGAAACGGCCAGCGCGCATAAATCGGATTTCCTAGCCAGTGTGAGCCATGAAATCCGCACGCCGCTCAATGCCATTATCGGCTTTGCCGAAATGATGGCCAATGAAGGTTTCGGCCCTATCGGCCACCCGCGCTATATCGAATATGCCAATGATATCGGCCGTTCCGGACGCCATGTCCTCGACATCGTCAACGATCTGCTGGACATTTCCAAGATCGAAGCCGGGCAGATGGATATCGAATTTGGAGCAGTTGGCTTGAACGACGTGATTGCCGAGGCCGTGTCGCTTGTTCAGCCGCAAGCCAATGCGCAGCGCGTGATCATTCGCACGTCACTTTCGCAATCGGTGCCGGAGGTCGTGGCCGATAGTCGTTCAGTCAAACAGATCGCTATTAATATTCTCTCGAATGCGATCAAGTTCACCTCATCCGGGGGGCAGATCGTTGTTTCAACGGCATACCAGCCCAACGGCACGGTTGCACTGCGCATTCGCGACACCGGCACGGGCATGACGCGCGAGGAACTTGAACAGGCGATGAAGCCGTTCCGGCAGGTCGCCACAAGCCGCGCACCACGCAAACGTGGCGACGGTACAGGGCTTGGCCTGCCACTAACCAAGGCGATGACTGAAGCCAACCGTGCCAACTTTGCCATCAGTTCCACACCGAACGAGGGAACATTGGTGGAGATCACCTTCCCGCCACAGCGTGTTCTGGCAAATTGATCATCACACGCTTGCGTGTCAGCACGGGATAAAATAGCAGTACGGACGCAAAACATGTGACCAGAACTGCCCGAAGGCGTGCAACTTGTCGGACCTGACAACCAGTATAGCAGAAAGACCTGCAGCACAGCGCAAGACGCCCGCGCTGAATGCGACGGCTATATTTGTGGCAGCCGTCATTGCGCTACCCAATCTGGCGATCATCTGGATTGCAGCTTCTGGCGACAGCAGCGCCTGGGCGAATATGTGGACCCACATCATTCAAAACGTGATCCCACGCGCCTCGCTGCGCACCTTCGCCCTGCTATTTTATGTTTCCACGTTGACGCTGGTTACCGGCGTTGTAACTGCTTGGCTTTCTGCGGCCTGCGAGTTTCCCTTTCGGCGTTTTCTCTCAGTAGCCCTCGTCTTGCCGCTCGCCATGCCAACCTATCTGGCAGCCTACGCATTTGGCGAGTTTTTCGACTACACCGGGCCGGTTCAGAGCACCGTCCGCGCCATCTTCGGCTTCCAGACAAGCCGCGACTATTGGTTCCCGGATATCCGGTCTCTTGGTGGCGCCGTATTTGTCATAGGGTCCGTGCTCTACCCCTATGTCTATCTCACCGCCCGGTCCATGTTCCTGATGCAAGGTCGTGCAGCTGCCGACGTGGCGCGCACCTTGGGTGCAGGCCCTATGCGCACGTTCTTCCGCGTTCAGCTGCCAATGGCAAGACCCGCCATCATTGTTGGCCTGATGCTGGTTATGATGGAAACATTGAACGATATCGGCGCGGTGGAATATCTCGGCGTTAAAACGCTGACCTTCTCCATCTATGACACATGGCTCAACCGTGGTGATCTGGCCGGTGCAGCACAAATTGCTGTCTTCATGCTGATGATCGTTGTTGTGCTTATTACATGGGAGCGCCATGCCCGCAGGCAACAACGCTACGCCGGCTCCAGCACGTCCGCAGCGCGCCACGAAACGGTTCGCCTACAGCTCACCGGTGTCCGCATGGTGGGCGCGGTTGCGCTTTGCACCCTGCCGATGGTTGCTGGTTTTCTGATCCCGGCGGGCGTCATGGCGAGCTACGCCATCAAACGGCTCGACCAGTTTATTTCTCTGAGGCTTCTGGACGCGCTCGTCACGAGCATCACGGTCGCCTTCGCAACAGCCCTCATCACGGCGATTGCTGCATTCGTTCTTGTTTACGCGCGCCGTCAGCATGCAGGCGCGGCTGTCAAACTTGCTGGAAGGTTGGCAACCTTCGGATATGGCGTGCCCGGCACGGTTTTGGCAATCGGCGTCTTGATCCCGCTGACAAGCTTTGACCGGCTCCTGTCGTCCAACCTGAATGCGCTGATTGGCATTTCGCCCGGTCTTCTTCTTTCCGGAACCGGTTTTGCCATTGTCTACGCGTGTTCGGCACGTTTCCTCACCATGGCGGAAGGCAATATTGAAGCGGGCTTCCAGAAGCTTTCGCCCAATCTTGATATGGCGGCAAGAACCCTTGGTCGCACGCAATCTCAAGCCTTGCGACAGGTTCTCATTCCCATGATGCGCCCGGCAACGCTGACTGCGGGCCTTTTGGTCTTTATTGAAACGATGAAAGAACTGTCAGCCACAATCCTCTTGCGACCGTTCAACTTCAACACGCTGGCAACGCTGGTTTATGAGGATGCATCGCGCTCACGCGTGGCGGATGCATCCGTTGCCTCAATCATCATTATTGCGGTGGGACTGGTGCCGGTGATCGCGGTTTCGCGATCACTCGACAAGCGTTAAATTCAGGATTTCAGCTCTTCCAGATCAGCAAAGAGTTCCAGCGCTTCCGGGTTGGCGAGCGCCTCCTTGTTCTTCACCGGACGGCCATGCACAACCTCGCGAACCGCAAGCTCAACAATCTTGCCAGACTTGGTGCGCGGAATATCGGAAACTGCGATCACCTTCGCCGGAACGTGACGCGGTGATGCACCAACACGGATCTTGGTCTTGATCTTCTTTGTCAGATCATCATCCAGGCTCACACCTTCGGCCAGACGAACGAATAGGATCACGCGCGTATCGTCATCAAAATCCTGTCCGATGCAGATGGCTTCGATGACTTCATCAAGTTGTTCTACCTGATTGTAGATTTCCGCCGTACCGATACGTACACCACCCGGGTTCAACGTTGCATCCGAACGGCCATGGATCACCATCCCGCCGTGCTCGGTCCACTCGGCGAAATCGCCGTGGCACCAGACATTGTCAAAACGCTCAAAATAGGCCGCGTGATATTTTTTGCCGCCCTCATCGTTCCAGAACATGATCGGCATGGATGGAAACGCCTTGGTGCAAACCAGTTCGCCCTTTTCGCCCACAACCGGCTTGCCATCGTCGTCCCAGACATCCGTGGCCATGCCGAGACCCGCCCCCTGAATTTCACCTTCCCAGACCGGCTTTGTCGGAACACCGAGCACAAAACATGCTGCAATGTCTGTTCCGCCAGAAATGGAGGCCAAGTGCATATCGGACTTGATCCCCTCATAGACGAAATCAAATCCTTCCGGGGAAAGCGGTGAACCCGTTGAGGTCATCGTGCGCAGGCTGGAAAGATCGTGGCTGTTCATCGGCACCAGTCCGCCCTTGCGCACAGCATCGATATATTTGGCGGACGTACCAAAAATCGCAAACTTCTCCTGCTCCGCGTAGTCAAAGAGAACATTGCCATCAGGATAGAACGGCGAGCCATCAAACAGGCAGAGCGTCGCACCGCTGGCAAGCCCCGAGGCCAGCCAGTTCCACATCATCCAGCCGCAGGTGGTGAAATAAAAGAGGCGCTCACCGGGCTTGATGCCACAATGGAGTTGATGCTCCTTCACATGCTGCAAAAGCGTTCCACCAACCGAGTGTACAATACATTTCGGAATGCCGGTCGTGCCGGAGGAAAACAGGATGTAGAGCGGGTGCGAGAAAGGCAGACGCGTGAATTCAACGGGCTTTGCATCATAAGGGGCCATAAAGGCCTCCATCGTGCGCCCATCGCTGAGTGAGCCTGCGAGGGCGTCAGCCTCGCCTGCGTAATGCACGACCAACACTGGCGCACCGAGTTTGCCGGCAATCGCGCGTACCTTGTCGGAAACATCCTGCAGTTTGCCGTTATACCAATAGGCATCGCAGGCGATGAAAAGTTTTGGTTCGATCTGGCCAAAACGATCAAGCACGCCCTGGTCACCAAAGTCGGGTGAACAGGATGACCAGATGGCGCCGATGGATGTTGCTGCCAACATCAGCGCATAGGTTTCAGGCATGTTCGGCATCATGGCCGCCACACGGTCACCCTCGCCAATGCCCATGGCGCGCATGGCCTGCTGAAGACGCGAGACTTTCTCGTGCAGCTCATCCCATGACCAACGGTAGGAAACCTTGTCCTCGCCGCGGAAGATCAGCGCGTCGTCAGCGCCGGAATATCTCAGGAGGTTTTCCGCAAAATTGAGTTTTGCTTCTGGAAAGAAGCGCGCCTCAAGCATCTTTCCATTATCAACCAACGCGGGACCGGTGTTGTCGCCAACAATGCCGCTATAATCCCACAGGGCCTGCCAGAAGTCCCCACTCTCGTCCACAGACCATGCATGGAAGGTATCATAGCCATCAAAGGTCTTGCCGAAACGCTCTGCACAATAGGACATAAACTGCGTCAGCGGTGCCGATGCAATGAACTCCTGTGATGGTTCCCAAAGTGCGCTTTTAGCGTTCATCTATCCCTCCCGATCGAACAACATTCAACCGCGCCCATTTCGCGGTATTGCAGTGCGACAGGTAAACAATGGCGAGAGGCAAAAGTAAAGGCTTTTGCATAGCACGTTTGATATTAACCAATAGATTCGTTTTGATAATTTTACCCACAGGCAGAATTTGATTTCTTTCGCACGAAAGCATATCGAAATGACTGGGAGCATCATTCTTTCTCAGGAAGCCAATGTCGGTGTCATCAAAAGATCAGGCTGCTGAAAACGGGCTCAAAGGCCCAAGTGCTGCGCGGTGGATGCGGCGCAGTCTCGCCTTTGCCGCAGCAATCGTTTTGGTCCTTTGGCTGGGTGTGCAACTGGCTGCCAGCTATTTCGTGAATGCCGATAACCTGCGCGAGCAAATTGCTCAGGCGCTCTACGAAAATACTGGTTTCCATATGACAATTGACGGCGAAGTCGCATTGACGTTTCGCCCGCTGCCAACGATCCGCCTGACCGATGTTACGATCCTGCCCGCCGACGAAAACGACCACGCGCCGATCCTCAAAGCCGACATCATCTCAGGCACAATTGACCTCTTGTCTACCATCTTCGGTAATCCCGCGCTTTCACGCGTTTCGCTACAGGGTGCAGATTTGCATTTTGCGAGCTACAGCGACGGGCACAGCAAT
>JBNKQT010000114.1:0-4303 GCA_050297115.1 Ensifer sp.
TATAGACACCCTCGCCCAGAGGCGTTCCGGTCCTTTCGGCGGCTGCGCGCATGGCTGCTGCCATCTCTTCATCATAAGCGTTGGTCATGCCCACAAAACGACCGTCGCTCTCTTCGCCAATCAACGGATTGCGACCTGTGAGATTGATATGGTCGCTGATGCGCATGACCGAACCCGGCGCCAAATCCTCGCGCAGCGAGCCCGCTGAATTTGTGAGGATCAATTGCTTGACGCCCAGCCCCTTCAAGATTTCCAGCGGCACGCGCATGGCACTGGCATCACCCTGTTCGTAGTAGTGGATGCGGCCCGACAGCATGATGATCGGTACGCCGCCGAGGCGGCCCGCAACCAGTTCACCTGCATGCCCGGAGACGGCACTGATCGGAAAACCGGGAATATCGGAATAGGAAAGGCGCAGTGTGATATCGACTGCGTCAACAAGGTTGCCAAGACCGGAGCCAAGCACAATGCCGTAGCGTGGCATCAGGCCATCCAGCTTTCCCACCAAAAGATCGATTGCTTCGTTCATCCGATTGTATCCGTCTGAAAACTATGTGGCAGCAGTTCATCCATCGTCATGGTCTTGCCAATGCCACCATCATCACAAAGGTAAATCTTTGTGCCTGCATCGGCAAATTCGCGAATGCGCTGGCGGCAGCCGCCGCAAGGCGGGCAGAGGGCCAGCTTTTCAGCGATCACGGCGATTTCGGCGATCTTTTTTCCACCGCCCATCACCATGTGGCTAATCGCCGTTGTTTCGGCGCACCAGCCTTCCGGGAAAGACAGGTTCTCAATATTTGCACCGGCATAGATTTGCCCGTCATCGGCGCGGATCGCTGCACCGACGGGGAATTTTGAATATGGCGCATGGCATTTTGCCATCGCTGCTTTGGCAGCCTTGTAGAGGTCGGCGGCCATATCAGCGTTCCTTGACATACGGCGTACCCGACGCCTTTGGCGGTATAGCCTTGCCGATGAAACCTGCCAGCAGAATAACCGTCAGCACGTATGGCAGGGCCTGATAGAGCTGCACCGGCACCTTGCCGACCAATGGCAGCGCCACACCCTGCATGCGGATGGAAAGCGCATCCAGAAAGCCGAACAGGAGGCAGGCAAAAAGGATGTTGCGCGGTTTCCATTTCGCAAAAACAAGAGCGGCCAGTGCGATAAAGCCCTTGCCGGCGCTCATGCCTTTCACGAAGCCAGCATTCATGGCGATGGAAAGGTAGGCACCCGCCAGACCGCAAAGAATGCCACCGATGAGAACAGCGGAATAGCGCAGCCGGATAACGGAAATGCCTGCAGTGTCGACTGCACCGGGGTTTTCACCCACAGCACGCAGACGCAAGCCGAAGCGTGTGCGGAAAAGCACCCACCAGCTGACCGGCACCATGAGGAAAGCAATGTAGGTGAGCAGGTAGTGGCCCGACAAGAGATCGGAATAGATACCTCCGAGAACGGGTACATCCTTGACGGCATCGGCAAAGGGCAGATCCCAGGTGCCAAAGCGCGCATCACCCATGAGTGCCGGTGTTCGCCCGCCCTGGCGGAACCAGGCCTGTCCAAGGATAACGGTGGCACCCATAGCAACGAAGTTCAAAGCCGTACCGGAAACAATCTGGTCGCCACGCTGGGTAATGGAGGCATAGCCATGAACGGCAGCGAATGCCATTGACGCAATGACGGCAACGCCCGCCCCGAGCCATGCATTGCCGAGAACGGCAGCAGCGCTGGCGCCTGCAAATGCAGCGGCCAGAAGCTTGCCTTCCAGACCGATATCGACGACGCCGGAACGCTCAGCATAAAGGCCGGCAAGTGCGGTGAGGATAAGCGGAACCGACAGGCGGACCGTGGACTGCAGAACAACGATGATTGTATCGAAATATTCCATGACTATTCTCCCGCAGCCGTTGCCGTTTCGCCGGAACCGGCGACGATGCGCTGATACATCCGCGTAATTGCGGGGCGGAACTGGTTTTCAAGCGCGCCGGCAAACAGGATCACCAGACCCTGAATGACCACGATCATATCGCGGGAAATATTGGGCATTTCGAAGGATATCTCCGCGCCACCCTGATAAAGCACGCCAAACAGAATGGCAGCCGGAATGATGCCTGCAGGATGAGAGCGGCCCATGAGCGCAACCGCAATACCCACAAAGCCAGCACCGTTCACGAAATCGAGCTGCAGGCGATATTGATCGCCCATGATCGGGTTCAGTGCGGTGAGGCCCGCAAGGGCACCAGAGATCAACATCGTAATGATAATAATCTTCGCATAGTCGATACCGGCGTAGCGGGCCGCCGACGGTGACTGGCCAAGCGTGCGGATTTCATAACCAAGCTTTGTGCGCCACATGAGAACCCAGACGCCAAATGCAGCGGCAAGCGCCATCAGGAAGGTGATGTTAAAGGGTGCATAGCCGACATCGAGGCCGAAAATCGCCAGGAGCCAGTCGAGTTTCGGCAATTGACCGCCAGCTTCAAACGTACGGGTCTGCGGCGCCATGGAGCCCAAAGGCTTGAGAACCTTGGTGAGAAGGTAAACCATGGAAATGCTGGCAATATAATTGAACATGATCGTTGTGATCACGATGTGGCTGCCGCGTTTGGCCTGAAGATAGGCTGGGATCAGCGCCCACAGCGCGCCAAAAGCAGCTGCGGCGGCTGTGGCCAGAATGAAGACGATGTACCAAGGCAGCGTTGAGTCATATTGCAGGCAAACGACTGCGACACCAACGCCTGCAATATAGGCCTGCCCCTCACCGCCAATATTGAAAAGCCTTGCGTGGAAGGCGACCGCAACCGCCAAGCCAGTGAAAATGAAGTAAGTCGCGTAGTAGAGCGTGAAACCCACGCCTTCACCTGAGCCAAATGCGCCCTTGACCATGAGATAGGCAGCTTGAAGCGGGCTTTCACCCACAAAAAGCACCACCAATCCGGCGACGAGAAAGGCAACGACAAGATTGACCAGGGGGATCAATCCATATTCGGCCCATGCCGGAAGTTTTGCGTAGGGAACGCTCATTCGGCGGCCTCCATATTTTCTTCAACGCCAGCCATGAGCAGGCCAATTTCGCTTTCGGGAGTTTCCGGCGTGCGTTCGCCGACGATGCGCCCATCAAACATGACCAGGATACGGTCAGCGAGTGAACGAATCTCGTCCAGTTCCACGGAGACCAGAAGGATCGCCTTGCCCTGATCGCGCATTTCGATGATGCGTTTGTGGATGAACTCGATCGCACCGACATCCACACCGCGCGTTGGCTGGCCAATAATCAGAACATCGGGGTCACGTTCCATTTCGCGGGCCAGAACGATTTTCTGCTGATTGCCACCAGAGAAATTGGCGGTCTTCAGGCGCGGGTTCGGAGGGCGGATATCGTATTTCTCGATTTCATCCATCGCCGCCTTGCGGATGGCCTTCACATCATAGAGGCCACCCTTCAAATATTCGGGACTTCCGTGATAACCGAGGATCGCGTTTTCAGCCTCCTCGAATTGCAAAACAAGGCCTGTGTAATGCCGGTCTTCGGAAACATGGCCCAGCTTGCGCGCGCGCAAATCGGCGGGGTCTCCGGGACCGGTAACATCTGTACTCTCGCCGCTCAGAAAAACCTCGCCTTTTTCAGCGCGGCGCATTCCAGCGATTGCTTCCATGAGCTCCGACTGGCCATTGCCCGCCACGCCCGCAATACCAACGATTTCTCCGGCACGAACATCAAAGGACACATTGTCGACCATGGTCACGCCGCGTTTGTCCTTGACCGTCAGACCTTCGACCGAGAGTTTCACATCACCGGGAAGGGCCACACCCTTTTCCACGCTCATCAAAACGCGACGGCCAACCATCAGTTCGGCCAGTTCTTCCACACTCGTTTCAGCGGTTTTGCGCGAGGCCACCATTTCACCACGCCGCATAACCGATACTTCATCGGTAATCGCCATGATCTCGCGCAGCTTGTGAGTGATCAGGATGACTGTTTTTCCCTGGTCGCGCAGCTGACCGAGGATGCGGAAGAGGTGATCGGCTTCCGCGGGGGTTAGAACACCGGTTGGTTCATCCAGAATAAGAATATCGGCTTTGCGATAAAGGGCTTTCAGAATTTCCACGCGCTGCTGAAGACCAACTGGCAATTCCTCGATGACAGCGTCGGGATCGACCTCCATCTCGTATTCTTCTTCGAGACGTTTAAGTTCGGTCCTTGCGGTGACGATGCCCTTGTTGAGAACGGCCGCACCCTCAGCACCCAGCATAACATTTTCCAGGACGGTGAAGTTTTCAACCAGCATGAAGTGCTGGT
>JBNKQT010000115.1:0-5181 GCA_050297115.1 Ensifer sp.
CCGCGTTCCATCGGCAAAAGACCTTTGATAATCCGCCATTCGGCATCTGTAAGATCGCCACGTGCCAAAGCCGCCTCCTAAAAGGCAGTTTTGAATCAGAATTTAACTGATTTGGGAATCCACTTTGTCAACAGGACCTAGCGTCACAATACTCGAAACGGCACGTTGTTTGCGCCTAACGACTTATGTGTAAACGGCGCGCATGAACACGAATGCTGTCAGCTATCGACACACCGAAAGAGAATTATCTGCCGGCCAGCGCATGGACCGGCTTTCTCCTACCTTCAAAAGGGTCGGTTTCGCGGAGGTCGCGCGCCACTCAGAAACACGCCCGATCGTGCGCAAAGAGCTTTGACCAGAGAGAAAACTAACGTGTCGGTTATTAATGACATCTCGTTAGGTTCCAACGATACCGAGCGCTCCGGTCACAACGCGCTGCACAATCCTAGTTGATACGCAGATCATCAAATGCCGCCATTCGCGCCGTTGCAGCCAAGGTCCTTAAGAGGGGCCAGACAGCATCGCCAACTTGTTTGGGTCGACCAGCGTGGGCCCAAATTGACACAACATCAGAAAATCGAGTTTTTGTTACCCACAGCACCGCCCGACAGCAAGAACAAGACTCTCGTGGCGAAGTCGATTGGTTGAAGCGCGTCCCAGTGTTCGGCCAGATGGCCGTTTTCAAGTCGGAATGTGTCCATGACGATGAAGCCCTTATTTTCATTCTTGCGATGAGCTGCTTTAAGTGTTGCGTGGCTGTGCAGCACCACAAAGTCGCCGCTCGCTATGATGCGCTTCACGTCAAAACCGTATTCGGGAAAACGCTTCACAAGTTGCTTCACATAACCCACCAAACCCGGAATGCTGTCGGGGATTGCCTTGTTGTGTTGCACATAGGGGGTGTTGCCAAATCGTTTGAGCGTGGCTTCAAAGTCGTGCTCGTTCATCAACGTCTGAAAGAACTCAACGACAACCTTTGCGTTCTGCCTCTCCCGGTCGGTCCAATGCTCCTGAATCATTGCGTCAAAAACAATAGTTTGCGGGTTTGATTTTGTTCCAGCCATCAGAGTCATCCTTAATTCGTCTGCGTGGCACCCAACGACTTGGGTCGCCGCCACAATCTTGATCATGTATTTGCAATAGTGGTATCAAATTCGCACTAAATTACAATTACGCACAAAAAACACACCTGGTATCCTTGAGCATACCGAGCGCAGCACCAGGCTCTTGGGAAAGGAAATTGACATGCTGGACATAGGCGTTGCAAACAAGGCGGAAGCCTCAAACTGCTGTATTCGCTCCGTTCTTTCCAATGTGACTGGTAAGTGGCGGATGCTTCTTCTTCTCGCACTCGAAGACGGCCCCATGCGTTTTGGAGCAATAAAGCGCTGCTTGGGTGACATAACACAACGCGTCTTGACCGAAAATCTCAAAGGATTGGAACGCGACGGATATGTGACTCGCACTGTCAAGTCGGGGCCACCCGTTGCAGTCTCTTACGAGCTCACATCAGTGGGAAAGGACTTCATCGGCGTACTGAAGCCCATGGTATATTGGTCGCACCGGCAAATGGATGTCGTGAGGTCGGCAAGAAGCGAGTATGATGCGCGCCCAACTGACTAGCAGTCGTTTATGTGCGCATTGCCGCCATTTGCTTCCACCGCAAAGCCACCTGCGTCAACACCAGAAGGCCTCGTTGTCAAAGCACCTGATCCGACAAAAATCGCCACAGACCAGCACCGCCGAAGTGCACGAAACTCTTCACGTGTGCGGACTGTCCACTTACAATATCGCCAGCAGCTTTCAATTGCTTTGTGTGAGTTATGGGATGGCTTGCTATAGCTCACCATTTGCTGCTATTGTGAGCTATAGAAAGGCAACCTATAACTCATGCTTTGGAACTGGCAGCAAGCCGATTGGCCGAAATTCAGGTATGACGCCTCTGCGATCGAGCCGTATGAAAAACGGTTTCTGTCAAGCTCGGGCGAGTTTATTGGTGCGTATCGGCATGTCCGACCGGACGAAAAAGACACTCTCCGCATCGAACTCATAGGCGACGAAGCTTTGAAGACCTCGCAAATCGAGGGCGAAATGCTCAATCGCGACAGCTTGCAATCCTCGCTACGCAAGCAGTTTGGGCTTGGCACAGACAACCAGCACATACCACAGCAGGAGCGCGGCATCACAGAAATGATGGTCGATCTCTATCAGGGTTTTGCAAATCCGTTGTCCGAGGCGTCGCTTTTTGCCTGGCACAAGATGGTCATGGTCGGTGAACGGCGTGTCGAAACAATAGGAGCCTACCGCACCCATAGTGATCCAATGCAGGTAATATCAGGCAGCATAGGTAAACCCAAAGTCCATTTTGAGGCACCACCGTCCAGGGATGTCCCTGCCGAAATGGAGCGATTCATCAACTGGTTTAACCGAACGTCACCCGGTGGGCGCCAACCTCTGTCGCCTTTGATCCGTTGCGGCATGGCACATCTATTTTTTGAGAGCATCCATCCTTTCGAAGACGGCAATGGCCGGATAGGGCGTGCACTCTGCGAAAAGGTACTGGCGCAAAGCCTCGGACAGCCCAGCCTGATTTCTCTGGCCTATGCCATCGAGCGGAACCGTAAACGCTATTACGACATGCTTGAGGCCAGCAACAAAGACACAGAAATAACAGCCTGGCTTCAATATTTTGCACAGACCGTTCTGGAAGCCCAACAGATCACAATGCAGCGGGTCAACTTCCATATCGCAAAAGCACGCTTTTACGATCGATATGCACGACACTTGAACGAGCGGCAGAGCAAGGTAATTTCCCGAATGTTCCGCGAGGGGATTGACGGGTTTAAGGGTGGTCTCAGCGCTGAAAACTATATCAGCATCACCAAAGCATCCCGAGCAACGACCACACGCGATCTGCAGGAACTGGTCGAAATCGGCGGCCTGACCAGAACAGGAGAGCGCCGCTACACGCGCTACCACCTCAACATTGATATTGATGGCGAGTAGCGGGTCCACGATCACCCATCAAACATCTCGCTGAAAATCACTGGAGCTCTTTCCAGCACATAGAGATATTTTGTTGTGGAGCTGCCGGGGTCACTGGTCAAAAATCTTGATTCAATAGATAACTTATCATATATGACTGACTATTGACTATTTTACATCAAATATGGACGATTAGTATGAGTTCCCTCAAGGCGAAACCGGCACTGGAACAGCTGGGGCAGGATATACGCAGCGCACGTCTGCGGCGAGGCATTGCCGTGGCGGATCTCGCCATGCGTGCGGGAACCTCGCCAAGTTCCATTGCCCGCCTTGAACGGGGTGATCCGGGCGTCGCCATGGGGACGCTTGCCGACGTTCTCATTGTGCTCGGCCTTCTGGAGCGGCTCGCTGACTTGGTCGATATCCGCAAGGACAATCTGGGGTTGGCGCTGGCAGCGGACCACGGACCGCGCAGGGGCCGCTCCTTCGCGGCAAGGCTGAAAAAGGAAAAGGCTCAGGCGGAGAAGAAGCAGGAACAGCAGGATGTTGTGAACCCTGACGGGGTTTCCTTCTGATGGCCGATTTCATCGCCCATGTCGCGCTTGGCGAAAGCCGAATTTCGGTGGGGCAATTGCGTTTCACTCATGCCGGGCCGCGGCAGTTCTCGACTTTCGCCTATGATGCGGAATGGGTCGAATACCCGCGCGCCTTCGCTATACAGCCCGATTTCCCTCTTGAGGCTGGCCGATTTCATACTTCGGGACAGCCCGGCAACATGCGCGATGCCTTGGCGGGTGTTTTTGCCGATGCAGCGCCGGACAGTTGGGGGCGCAGGCTGCTCGAACGCGCCTATGGCAATGGTCTTAACGAATTCGAGTTTCTGACGCTTTCAGATGATGCCTGCCGACAAGGCGCGTTACGCTTTCTGGATGACAAAGGTGAAGTCATTCGCGGCAAGGCAGCGGACGCCATTCCGCGTCTGGTCGATCTCAAAAGCATCACGATGCTCGCGCGGGCCTATGAGCAAGGCAAGGAGATTTCGCCCGAGGAAATGCAGGCACTGGCCGGAGCCGGCGGCTCCGGCGGCGCACGCCCTAAAGCCAATGTCAGGGACGGCGATGCGCTGTGGCTGGCGAAGTTCACCTCGGTCCACGATCAGCATCCCATCGAACGTGTCGAGGTTGCAACGCTGCGCCTGGCGGTAGCCTGTGGTATCCGCGCGCCCGAGGTCCGGCTGGAACTGGGAGACTCTCCGTTTCCCGTCGCGCTGATCCGGCGGTTCGACCGGCGCGGCGCCGCACGAATTCCCTACATCTCCGCGCGCACCGCGCTCGGCAAGACAGGAGCAGATCTGGGTTCTTATACCGAGATCGTTGATTTCATGCGGACTTACTCAGCCGATCCTGCTGACGATTTCCGCGAACTTTATCGGCGTCTGATCTTCACGATCCTCGTGTCCAACAAGGACGATCACCTGAAGAACCACGGCTTCCTCTATGTGGGGGCGGGTCGGTGGCGCTTGTCGCCGGTATTCGACGTGAACCCGGCACCGGATCGCAACCCTCATCTTGAGACGGCGATCCTTGAGGGCGGCACCCATGATCGGTCGATCAACCTCGCACTGGAAGCCTGCGAGTTTTTCGAGATTCCTGAAGCCGAGGCCCGGGAGACAATCCGAGCGATGGCGCAGCACGTTTCGGACGGATGGCGCGAAGCCTTCAGGCAGGTTGGCGTATCCGGTGCGATGGCGCGCGACTATGAAGCTGCGTTCGTTTCTGCTGAGATGGAAACGGCACGCAGTCTATAAGTCATATTTGACATACAATTACCGCTTATCGATCAGATATGGCTTTTCCCGAAAGATCGTACGCCTCTTGAACCACGCTGTGCGGTTCAATGAATTTTGAGCGTGACCGAAACCCAAACGGGCCGATGGAAGGCGGTCATTGGGCCAAAACCAGGAGCGCGAAACTTCGGCAATCAGACGACAGAAGCAAAGATCGGCGTCCGCGCACCCAAGAAATGATCGAACTCCGCTGCCCGAAATTCGAGCGCACCGCTTGAAATCCCTCTGAGGTCAGGGGACCTCAAACAAAATTGGAGCGCTGTAACACGGTCGCACATGCAGCTATTCAATTCCCTCCAATCCTGGAGAGATCGATCCTCATGCGCGCTTTTGCGGGCTCGCCTTCAACT
>JBNKQT010000116.1:0-4398 GCA_050297115.1 Ensifer sp.
TTGTATTGCTCGACGGACTGCCTCTGTCGTTGTGGCGCTCCCGTGTAAAATCTGTCCCATAGTGCTTCCTTCCATTCCATGGAAAACAATGCACCATCAAAACTTGGGATCAAACACCTAGATAGAGTTAAGTGCTGGAATTTTTTTGCAAACTTCCCTCAAAAGATGGCAAGAAAACCCCGCCAGCTTTGTATCAGTTTAATTCAAATTTGTATATTGTTAATCTTCTATGTCGGCAGTGAAAATTTCACTTTGCAGTGCTTTGTCTATGGCGCTATCTGAAAGCAACTGTTTAAACATAATACGCGTGAGTGTACTTTTGTTTTTCAAATCCATTCCCTCGCGGTCGATCCCGCAAATGGTCCAGTTTGCATAGTCCTTCAAGCGTGGATGTTCTGCCGCGATTTCGGTCCAGGTAGAGAGGATGATCTGCAGCAATCTGGTTTCTTTTTCGACGCTTATTGCATTGATTTTTTTGATAAACGTCAAGTCATCAAGCCGCAACAAATATGCTTTTCCAAATCCTCCATTGAGGCTGGCTTGCACCGGTTTCAGACGTATGAACAGGAAGTCGCCAAAATCCGCATATAGTGCAGCTTTCTCATGCCTGCGCAGGAAACGTTCGCGGATTGCCTGATGATCGGCGCTGTCACGTTCGACTGGTTCAGCGTCACACTGGAGGCTCAAGCGTGGCCATGCAAGCGGGTCGCCCTTGCCGGGTTCGCCAACCAGAAGTGATGCGCGTGAATCGTTCAGGAGCGCCTTGGTATGAGACGCGATTCGTGACACCAGTATGACGGGTGTTCCATCACCAGCGGTGCCGAGAAGAACACGGCTGCAGCTGGGGTAGCCCGTTTGTGGGTCGATTGCCGCAATTGCCGCAAACCGTGCGCCACGAAGCAGAAGCCGCGCCTGTTTACGGGCGGCTTCATCGGTTTCGCGAATCGGGTTTATCTTGTCTGCCATGGCTATCGGCGTTTGTGCTTGGTGAGCCCCAGAATGATGTCCTGCGCGGTGATGGTTCCAACCACTGCACCGTTTTCAACAATACCGACATCGCCGGGCTTTTCGGCCATGGCGTTCAAAATATCTTCAAGTGGCGTATCGGCTTTGGCTGTTGCTAAAACGCTGCCGTTGGATGCGCCAGGTTTCATCACTTCGCGCGCTGTCAGCATTCCGATCGGGTTCATATTCTGAACGAATTCCGCGACATATTGGTTGGCCGGGTTTTGCACAATTTCCTGCGGTGTGCCGCATTGTACGATGCGCCCGCCTTCCATAATCGCGATGCGATTACCGATACGGAACGCTTCATCCAGGTCGTGGCTCACAAAGATGATGGTCTTTTTCAGTCGGCTCTGGAACTCGATCAGCTCATCCTGGAGGCGAGTTCTAATCAGGGGATCAAGTGCGGAAAAAGGTTCGTCCATCAAGAGGATCGGCGCGCCGGTGGCGAAGGCACGCGCCAAGCCCACGCGCTGCTGCATGCCGCCGGAAAGCTCGTTGACCTTGCGGTCCGCCCATTGGGACAGGTTGACCAGTTCAAGCTGCTCTGCAACGCGGGCCTCGCGTTCTTTTTCGTCAACGCCTGCCAGTTCAAGCCCGAAGCCGACATTGTCTGCGACTGTTCGCCAGGGCAGCAGTCCGAATTGCTGAAAGACCATTGAGACAGTGTGCATGCGCAAATCGCGCAGTGCCTTTGCGCCAGAGGCGTAGGGGTCTATCGGACCACTTGAAGAATGGACTTTGACATTGCCCCGCACGACGGGAGCAAGACCGTTTACTGCGCGAAGAAGCGTTGATTTGCCGGAACCTGAAAGCCCCATGAGGACGACGATTTCACCTTCTTCGACGATCAGGTCGGCGTCGGCTACACCGAGGACAAGCCCGGTTTCTTCGCTGATTTCGTCACGGTTTTTGCCCTGGTCGGCCAATGCAAGGCCACGCTCGGGACGATCGCCGAAAATGATGCTGACATTATTGAATTCGACTGCCGTCATCAGTTGTCTCCCTCGCCGGATACCTTGAACAGGCGATCGAGAATGATGGCCAGTATGACGATGCAAAGTCCTGCTTCGAAGCCCTTTGCGATATTGACTGTGTTAAGCGCGCGGACCACAGGCACACCAAGGCCATTGGCGCCCACGAGCGCGGCGATGACCACCATGGACAGCGACAGCATGATGGTCTGGGTGAGGCCGGCCATGATTTGGGGCATGGCAAAGGGAAGCTCAACCTTGCGCAGCACCTGTTGGGGTGTCGCCCCGAATGCTTCAGCGGCTTCCACCAATGATGGCGGTGTGGAGATGATGCCAAGGCGCGTGAGGCGCACGGGGGCGGGAATAGCGAAGATGACGGTTGCGATGAGGCCCGGGACCATGCCGAGGCCAAAAAGAATCAGCGCCGGGATAAGATAGACGAATGTTGGAATCGTCTGCATCAAATCGAGAATGGGGCGCAGGATGGAATAGACCCAGGCACGGCGCGCTGCGGCAATGCCGAGCGGCACGCCGATGAGCATGCAGACTGCGGTGGCGGCAAGAACCAGCGAGAGCGTTTCGGTGGTTTCCTCCCAATAGCCCTGGTTGACAATCAGAAGCAGCCCAAGTGCGGTTAACACAACAACGCCCCAAGAGCGGCGCAGAAACCATGCAATGGCGCAGATTACGGCAATGACGAACAGTGCGTAGAGAATTTCACCATTGTCGCTATCGGTGATGAATTCCGGCCCCTGAAGTACGAACAGGATGGCGTCGATAACAACGCGCAAAATATTGGACAGGGCGTCAAAAAACCAACCTGCACTGTCCGTTAGCCAATCCACCGATACTTTGGCCCATTTGCCAATCGGCACTCTGTGTTCGGTTAGAAATTCCACCGCCTCTGATCTCCATTATTTTTGTATTATTGAGCGATTTTGTACAGATGCGAAGGGCGGGGTAAACCCGCCCTTGCTCTCGTATCTCGCCTTAGCCGCCCAGTGCAGCCTTCACGGCTTCCGCTGCATCGCCACCGTCCTTGGTGGTAACGCCATCAAGCCAAGCTGCGTAAGCGTCCGGGTTGGCTTTCAGCCATTCGGTTGCGGCATCCTTTGCGTCTTCTCCATCGTCGAGGATCTTGCCCATGATGACGTTTTCCATGTCGAGGGAGAATTTCAGGTTGGTGAGGAGCTTGCCGACATTCGGGCATTCATCAACGTAACCTGCGCGTACGTTTGTGTGCACTGTTGCAGCGCCAAAGCCGCTGTCGCCCATGCCATCAAGATAGGCAATGTCCATCGCACCCATGATCGGGTGTGGCGTCCAGCCAAGGAACGCAACCCATTCGCCGCTCTTCATGATCTTCTGAGCCTGGGAAACCATGCCTGCTTCGGATGATTCTACCAATTCGAAGCTGCCGAGCGAGCCATCCTTGATCCAGTCGAGGATGATGCGGTTGCCGTCGTTGCCGGGCTCGATGCCATAGATATTGTCGTCGAATTTGTCGGCATTGGCTTCAAGGTCGGAAAGGGATTTGACGCCTGCGTCGAATGCGTCCTTGGAAACGACGATACCGTAACCGGCGCCGTTCAGGTTTTCGGTGATGGATTCAACGGATTTGTCATCCAGGAAAGGCTGCACGTCGGCGGCCATGGATGGCATCCAGTTGCCGAGGAAGACGTCGATGTCTTTGTTTTTCAGCGATGTGTAGGTTACCGGAACAGACAGAAGTTCGGTTTTTGTTTCATAGCCAAGCGCTTCCAGAACAACCGATGTAGTGGCTGTTGTTGCGGTGATATCTGTCCAGCCGACATCGGAGAAACGAACGGTGCCGCAGCTCTCCGGTTCTGCTGCCTGAGCGGCAACTGCGCTCAGCGCAACGATTGAGACAGCTGTTGCCATGGATTTTACGGTGAAATTTGTGAACATATGTTTGTTCTCCCTCTTATTTGGTTGGCTTAACGAAGCACCAATGGCGAGCGAATTCAAGGACTAAATAAAGGCGGTTGATAAATCGATTTCGCAATTCATATAGTTTTTGTCGTTTTGGCGCGGTGGGTGACAAATTGCTGTGACTTTTGTCGTCTGACGCTTGGCTTTGTCAACGGATCACCGCATTGAGAGTATGAGGTGAACCATGGCGAAACTTTATTTTTCCTATGCCGCGATGAATGCGGGCAAATCGACGCTTCTCTTGCAGGCGTCCCATAACTATCGCGAACGCGGCATGCGGACAGTTATTCTCATTGCTGCCTTTGATTACCGCGCCGGTGAGGGCACCGTTTCTTCGCGTATTGGTTTGTCTTCAAGCGCGGTGTCTTTCCAAGATGAAGACGATTTGTTCGCAATGGTGGCCAATATGCACGCGGAAGGTGAGATCGCCTGTGTGTTTGTGGATGAGGCGCAATTTTTGTCTGGC
>JBNKQT010000117.1:0-4230 GCA_050297115.1 Ensifer sp.
AACGGCCAATCCGCCTTTCAGCAATTTGCTGCGCTCGCTGGATAACTGCGTCTGGCGGCAGCCACATCTGTGTCCAATTCAAAAATTTGCGACAGAACCCAACGGGTAACGTAGATACCATGACACCGCTTGAATGATCAGCCATGCCTCAAATTGGCGCCCCTTGAAGTCGTCCTTCGACTGACGTTTCAGCTTTTCGGCAATCGCATTGAGAATCATAAACCGCACTCCAACAAATCGGAGCACCTTTTCATCACCCAAACATCAAATCCCAGTTAACACAGAAACTTTGCGACAAGCCCAAGCCGAACTCAGCTTGCAATTTTCCACGTTCCCAGTCGTTTTCAAATAATTCTGCAACAATTCTGTAGGAACTCACGGTAACCGAATAGAGGCGCGGGGATGAGCGCAGGTGATGGTGAGGCGATTTGGGCTTGAAGGGTTGGAGTGTGGATGGAGCGCAGGCGAATATCGCCGTATCGCGTTCGGTACACTTGCAGCTTGTTTGCTGGCGGGTCTGTGCAATCCCGCAAAAGCGCAAACAGCCGCTGACCTGTTGATCTTGCAGAAACAACAGGAAGAGTTGGCGCGACAGCAGCAGCTTGAGGACGAACGGAGGCTGCGCGGCGGTGACATAAGGTATAATCCGCCTGGTGGTAAGCAAGCGCGACGCGTAGAAGCCGGACAGGTGCCGCCAAGTGAGAGCTGCATAGACGTCGATACAATCTCTATCATCGGCTCCACCCGGATTTCGGAGAAGATGAGGAAGGCAATTGTTGGTCCCTACGAGGGGCAGTGCATTGGTCTTGGCCAGATCAACGAGATCGTCCGGGCCACGACCAACCACTACATTGACAAGGGGTATATTACATCACGCGTGGTTATCCCGGAGCAGGATCTGAGCGACGGCTCTCTCGAATTGCAGGTTGTTGAAGGGTACACGGAAAAGATCGTACGTGGCGATCGCGCGGGCAGCGTCAATCTAAAGACGGCGTTTCCCGGTCTGATTGGAACTCTTCTGAATATTCGCGACATCGAGCAGGGTGTGGACCAGATCAATCGATTGCAGTCGAATGATGCGAAAATGCGGCTTTTGCCAGGCGGTGAACCGGGCTCGTCGGTTATCGTCGTGGACAATAAGCCGTCCGGCCCCGTCTCTGGAAGTGTTGATATAGACAATCATGGTTCGTCCGGCACCGGAGCGATAAAGGGTAGCGCAACGCTTGTCTTTGATAATCCGCTTCGCCTGAACGATCAGCTCACGCTAACCTATGCCCGCAACCTGCAGCAGCGTTGGCGAAGCGCGTTCAGCCAAAACTATGCCATCAATTACTCAGTCCCCTGGGGTTATTGGACACTGTCCGGGGGCTTCAGCAACTTCAAATATGCAAGCTTGCTTCAAGGTACGGCCAGCAATTTCAACACCAATGGAGACGGCAATACTTCAACGGTTTCGCTGTCCAGAGTGCTTCAACGCGACCAGACAAGCAAGACGACTCTGACGGGCACGCTGACCCGCAAAGACAATCTGAATTATGTGGAAGGCAGCAAGCTGGTATCGAGCAGCCGTGTCACGACCGTGGCCGATCTAAGTGCTGTCCATACATTTTTTGCCGCAGGTGCTACATTCACGATTGATGGCGGTGTATCGCGCGGGGTGCCCATCTTTGGAGCGCAAAACAACCCGCAATTTCCCGGCAACGCCAATGACCAGTTTCTGCTGGCTCATGCGGGGGCAAGCTTTGCAAAGGTGTGGGGTGCGGGCAACTGGGCTTTCGGCGTAAATTCTAACCTGACCGCGCAGATGTCTTTCGACCGTCTGCCAGGCACGGAGCAAATGTCCCTCGGGGGGAGCAGTACCGTTCGTGGTTTTAAGAACCAGTCCGTGTCCGGCACATCCGGTTTTTACATGCGAAACGAGGTCTACGCGATTCTGCCCGGCACCGGCAATGAAGCGGTGACGGATCTGTTCGGCAGCATCCGTCCCTATCTGGGTGTCGATGTAGGGCATGTATTCAAACAACCAAACATTGGGGTCGTGAGTGGCGCGACGCTCGTGGGCAGTGCCCTGGGTATCCGTGCAGTTGGCGGCAACCTGACATTTGACGTGGCCATCGGAAGGCCGATCTACGGGCCGAACGGCTTTAACACGGGTTGGTCGGCAAATGATTTCTACTTCAATCTTGGCATCAACTTCTAGCGGTCTTTTTTGGAGAGGCAGAGACAGCAGATCACCGGTGGGCAAACGGGACTTCGAAAACAATTTTCAAAAGGTAGCGTAGCAGGGAACGGGCTAAAGCCCCGCGAAGAGTATGATGAGTAAAGGACTTTCCAGTAACGTTTATCTGGCGGTATGTAGCCTTGCATTGCTTGGCACATCATCTCTGACGCCGGCGTTTGCGCAATCCACGACGATCAAGGTCGACCCGGCGGGACAGGGCAACACTGCCGTTACGTCTGTTGTGGTCGAAGGCCAAACTGAAGACACGCCGGTTTTAAACATCGCCACGCCCAACGCTGCGGGCCTCTCTCACAATGTGTTCACACAGTACGATGTCGGGGCAGAAGGGCTCGTCATCAACAATCACGGAGGTGATACACCGATTGCGTCCGATCTGGCCGGTGCCGTTCTGGCCAACCCCAACCTCTCGGCGAATGGCGAAGCGCGAACGATCCTCAACGAAATTACCAGCACCAGCCGGTCCAATCTTCTCGGTCCGCAGGAACTGGTGGGCGGTGCGGCCAATTTCATCCTCGCCAATCCCAATGGTGTCACCTGCGACGGGTGCGGGTTTCTCTCGTTCCCGCGCGCCACAATTATCACCGGCACACCATCAATCAATCCCGACGGAACGGTTGGCACAATTGATGTCGATGGTGGAGATGTTGCCATCGAGGGAGACGGCCTGGATGCGAGCACGATCGACTATTTCGACATAGTCAGCCGCTCGATCGCGATCAACGGTCAGGTCAATGCAAAGAACCTGACTATAACCGCAGGCCGCAATCTTTATGACTACGGCACTGGCATTGCGACGCCGAAGGCTGATGACCCGAATGGAAAACCCGAATTTGGTATCGATTCTTCTGCACTCGGTGGAATGTATGCCGACCGCATAACGCTGGTTGGCAACGAGGCCGGGGTGGGTGTTCGCCTGCGGGCCGATGCCGCCTCAAATGCTGGTGAAATGACAATCAGTGCTAGCGGCAAGCTTATATTCAAAAAGGCTGCCGGTGCGTCGGCAAGACCGCAGATCCGGTCATCAGGCGCCCTGCGTGCTACGTCCAGCCAAGGGCTGATTGAGATTGATGGGGCCGACCTCCAATCGCAAGGCAGCCTCCAGCTGAGTGGTACTGCGCTCACGCTTCTGGGCCAAGCAACGGTGAGCGCGATCACGCCCAGTGGCGGCGTAGCGCCGGACCTCACAGCGACGGTAACCGACAATGCCGACATCACCGACGGTCTGCTTAGAAGCGACGGCCTTCTGAATGTTTCCGCGCGAACGATCACCGTGGGCAGCGACAGCGCGACGCCGGACAAGGGCATCCAGGGGTCGAACGATGTGGAACTTGCTGCCACGAAATCGATCACAAATGCAGGTTTCATCGCTGCAGGAAGCAAGTTGACGCTGGAAGCATGGCGAACCATCCACAACAGCAGTGGTGGCACGTTGCAGGGGGGGACTGAAATTGCATTTACAGGCGGGCTAAGCAGCGGCGCTGTTCTGACCAACGATGCAGACGCAACGATACTGGCGCCGGTCATTAATGCCAAACTCGCAGAGGTCTATAATTCCGGCACAATCATTGCCAATTCGCAGACGACGAAAAGCAGCCTGACTGCAGATATCGTTGAAAATACCGGTGACGGGAACAGGCAGGTTTCCAGTACCAATGGCCTGATCTACGCCTATTCAGGGATTGATATCCTCACAGGCACGCGTCTTGAAAACAAAAGCGACGCGTATCTCTATGCGATCAATGGTCCGATCACGCTTGGTGGAGCCGATATCGCGCATGCACAGGGCACCGTGCGGAACTTCGACTCGTCGATTGAAAGCTTCAATGACGATGTGTCGATTTACGCTGAGGTGTTTGAAAACACCGGCACGCCTGCCGCCGTTACCGATGGAGCCGCAGCGACGATTCCACCGACGGGATGGAATAATCATGTTTACATCGGGGGCTGGTTGGTTTCGCTGGTACCGACCTGCGGATTGTTTGCTGAAG
>JBNKQT010000118.1:0-7717 GCA_050297115.1 Ensifer sp.
CGCCGTTGCGGCGGTCGAGGCGACGATGCCCTTGGAGCCCATGCCAGCCTCGGTGAGGCCCAGATGAAGCGCGTGGTCAGATCGTTCGGCGAGCATGGAATAGCAGGCAATGAGATCTTGAACCTGAGAAACCTTAGCCGACAAAATAATGCGGTTGCGCGACAGGCCGATTTCTTCGGCGAGTTCCGCGGAAAGAAGGGCCGATTGCACAATCGCTTCACGGGTCACGTTGCGGGCGGTCAGCGGAGAACCATTATTCTGGTTCTCATCCATCAGGCGGGTCAGCAACTCCTGATCCAAAGAGCCCCAGTTCACGCCGATGCGCACAGGCTTGTCGTGTTTGATCGCCATTTCAACGATCTCGGCAAATTGCTTGTCCTTCTTGTCCTTGAAGCCAACATTGCCCGGGTTGATGCGGTATTTTGCCAAAGCTTCAGCGCAGGCCGGGTGGCTGGCCAGCAGCTTGTGGCCAATATAGTGGAAATCGCCCACCAGCGGCACATCAAGGCCGAGGCGTTCCAGCCGTTCGCGGATTTTTGGCACGGCGGCGGCACTTTCATCGCGGTCGACTGTGATGCGCACGAGTTCGGAGCCTGAGCGGGCAAGGGCTGCAACCTGCGCCACGGTGGCGTCCACATCCGCCGTATCCGTATTGGTCATGGATTGCACGACGACGGGCGCACCGCCGCCCACAATGACACCGCCGACATCGACGGCGACAGAAGAACGGCGCGGTTGAGGATCATAGGAGGCAGTCATGGCGGTCTCCGCGAGACGTTGCATTTGTTGAATGTCAGGTGGATCAAGCACGCGCTTTTGTCAACAGCGTGACAGCGCTTCAAGAAACGAGAGGGCGCAGGATCAGGCCAAGAAGCGCTTTGATGCGGCCCTCAATATCACCGTCTTCGCCCATTCTGATTTTGATGCCTTCTGCGCCATCCACGATGACAGCGGCAATCTGGGCGGGTTTCATATCGGTTTTGGTCAGATCAAGGCTGCCGTCAGCTACGGTCCGCTGAAGGATAGACGTGATCGCCATTTCAAGCGTCCGCATCCATTCTTCAAAAAGGTCGGCGGCGAGATCGGACTTGATGTCGAAGATTTCAGGCCCGTGGGCGGTTTGGGCGAGCAGATGAAATGGCTCTACAATGCCTGCGGTCAAAACTGCGTAGGTGCTTTCTTCCGCCGATGCATTGCTGGCAACAATTTCGTCCAGCCGATTTTTCAGCTGGTCGGTGAAACCGATAATGCAGGCGCGGAAAATGTCCTTCTTGTTTTTGAAAACCAGATAGAGTGCTGGGCGCGACATGCCAGCCGCGCGCGCAATGTCATCCATTGTCGTGCGTTTGAAACCATAATCGAGAAAGGTTTTGAGGCCAGCGCTTAAAACGATGGCTTCTTTCGTATCGGCATTCAACTCCAACATATTTGACATTCTGACATTTTTCGTTATTTTGTCAATAAAACAATTTTAGCTGAATTAAGCTTGGAGGGCCTGTCATGAAATTGCAAGTGAACGGCGTGGTTCACGAGGTGGATGTCGAGCCAGACATGCCACTTTTGTGGGTGTTGCGCGACGAGTTGAACATCAAAGGCCCCAAATTTGGTTGCGGAGCAGGGCTTTGTGGTGCCTGCACGGTGATTATTGATGGCGAGGCAGTGCGCTCGTGCCAGACCTTTGCTGAAGATGTGACGACCAATGTGCGCACCATTGATGGGCTTGCAAATGGCGATACATTGCATGCTGTGCAGCAGGCATGGCTGGATGAGCAGGTCGCCCAATGCGGTTATTGTCAGGCAGGCCAGATCATGAATGCCGTGGCGCTTCTGGAAAACAATCCGAACCCCAGCGATGAAGATATTGATGAAGCCATGAGCGGCAATCTCTGTCGTTGCGGCACCTATCCGCGTATCCGCGCTGCTATCAGGCGTGCGGCATCCATGAGCGTGGAGGCCTGATCCATGGGACGTTTAGCAACCATTACCCGCCGCACATTTCTTGTTGGTGCCGTTGCAGTCGCCGGTGGTGCGGCCTTTGGCTATTACAAATACAAGCAACCCTATGACAATCCGCTGGAAGGCGAATTGGCAGAGGGCGAGGGCACGTTTAATCCCTACGTCAAAATCGCCTCCGATAACACGATTACAGTGATAGCCCCGCGTGCCGAGATGGGTCAGGGCGTTCATACAACGCTTGCCGCTTTCGTGGCTGAGGAACTGGATGTCTCGCTTGATCAGATCAAGATTGAGCATGGGCCAGCTTCGTCTGCTTATTATAACGAGGCCGCCATGCGCGATGCCGCTCCATTCGCGGCGTTTGAGCGTGGTTTCATGGCCGAGTCCATGCGTTCTGGCATGGGTGTCGCTTCCAAGTTTCTGGGGCTTCAGATTACCGGTGGTTCGTCTACAACGGTGGACGCCTATGAAAAGATGCGTCATGCCGGTGCTGTTGCCCGTGAAATGCTGAAGACAGCGGCTGCCCAAAAGCTTGGCGTGCCGGCAAGTTCTTTGAAAACTGAAGGCGGGCAGATTACCGATCCGGCCTCCGGCAAAGTGCTGACCTATGGCGAGGTTGCGCTTGATGCCGCAGCGCTTGATGCGCCTTCTGACGTTCAGCTTCGCGGGAAATCTGAGTGGAAAATCCTCGGTCAATCGCAGGCGCGGCAGGATATGCCTGCCAAGGTGACCGGCGCGCCGATTTTCGGCATCGATGTTGATTTGCCGGACATGCTTTACGCAACCGTGCGGATGAATCCGCAGCCAGGCGGTGGCATGAAGAGCTTTGACGACAGTGCTGCCAAGGCCATGCGCGGCGTGAAAAAGGTGATTGCTGTTGATAGCCCCTATGGCAAGGGCATCGCGGTGATTGCGGATAATACGTGGCGCGCGTTTCGGGCGGCTGAGGCTGTTGAAATCGAGTGGGAAGACGGCGCTGGTCCGCGCATATCAGACGATGTCAGCAAGACCCTTGATGATACACTGGCATCGGGCGAATTCTTCAGCCTCCGCACGCTTGGTGATCCCGATGTTGTGTTTGCTGACGCGCCGCGTGAGAAGATTGTTGAGGCTGTTTATGACGCGCCATACCTGTCCCACGCACCGCTGGAGCCGATGAACGCGACGGCGCAGATCAAGGATGGTCAGCTGGATGTGTGGGCGCCAAACCAGAACCCAAGCCTGATGGTGATGATTGGCAACCGTGTGACCGGGCTCGAGGACGACAAGATCAACATTCATACGACCTTTCTGGGTGGTGGTTTCGGGCGTCGTCTGGAACCGGACTTCGTGGATTATGCCGTGCGCGTAGCACAGGAAACCGACGGCCTTCCGGTGAAGGTGACGTGGACACGTGAGGAAGATGTTTCCCATGGTCCTTATCGCCCGGCGGCCAAGGGTCGCTATCGTGCAGTGATGGGTGACAATGGTCTGCCCAAGGCGGTTATTGGCGCGGTCGCCTCGCAGTCGGTGACTGCTGCCATGATGGCGAATATTTTCCCGGGCATGGCGGCGGCAGGGCCGGATAACCTGATTGTTCATGGTGCATTCGACCAGCCATATGGCATCGAAAACTACCGGATCGATGGCTACAAGGCATCTGTTGCCGTGCCGATTACCTCGTGGCGCTCGGTGGGCAATTCCTTCAACGGGTTCATGCATGAAAGCTTCATGGATGAGGTGGCCCATGCGGGTGGCAAGGATCCACTGGAATATCGCCGCGAGTTGATGGCGGATTATCCGGTGGCGCTCGCCATTCTCGACAAGCTGGAAGAGATTTCTGGCTGGGGCAAGCCGCTGCCTGCGGGCAAGGCACGTGGTCTTGCCTTCACAATTTCCTTCGGCACTTGGGTGGGCGAGGTTGTGCAGGTTGCTGACGTGGATGGTGACATTCGGGTTGAGAAAGTCTGGTGCGTTGCCGATCCCGGCCTGGTGATTGATCCGAAGAATTTCGAGGCGCAGATGATGTCTGGCATCATCTTCGGGCTTTCCGCAGCCGTGGGGCAGCAGATTACATTCTCGGATGGTGCGGTGGAGCAATCCAACTTCCACGATTTTACATCGCTGCGCATGAATCAATGCCCGGAAATTGAGATTGTGACGTTGGAAAACTCCGAGCATATGAGTGGAGCCGGTGAGCCGGGCCTGCCGCCCGTGGCACCGGCCTTGGCCAATGCCATCTTCGCGCTGAACGGCAAGCGGGTTCGCCGCCTGCCGCTCAATGAGGAAATCTCATTCGTTTGAGTTTACTTACGCAGCAATTTTGTGAACCACCGGGGCCTTGTCAATCAGGCCCTGGTCATAAAGCGCCTGGGCTATTGCGATATCGGCTGGCGTGTTTTCCACGTTGCCCAGAAACGCCTCCAGCTTCGCGCCGTCAAGTGAGTGTGGCGTGAACCAGAGATAGTTCATTTTCACCACCTCGCGGATCAACGGATAGACCGCGCCAATCAGTTTGAAGAGCGTCCATGAGACAGACTTGCGCTTCACGGGTTTGCCATAGGCGGTTTCGATGTGATCCATAAACTGCTCGCCAGTCAGCGTGTGGCCACCGAAATGGAATTGTGAAAAGACCGGCAATGCCTCCTTGCGTTCGCATAGTCTTACGAATGCCTTGCCGAGATCCGGCAGGTAGGCAAAGGCATGCGGCAGGTTCACTGGGCCAGGCCATGCAACAGATCCCTTGCTGAGGTTCTTTGCGATCATCAGGTCAAGCCAGGTGCCTGTTTTTTCGGTGCCAAAGAAGTCACCGGCGCGCAGGATAATGGTCTGGATATCATCCTCCACCGCAGCGCGGCGGAAGAGCGCTTCCATGTCTTCGCGAATGGCAGCCTTTTCCGTTGAGCGGAAACGCGGCGTCTCTTCGTTCGCGTTCATCGGAATTTCCTTGCCATAATTGTAGACATTGCCGATGAAGAGGTGCGCCGCACGATTGGCCTTTAGCGCGGCCACAACATTGCGTGCCATAGGCATGCAAAATTCCGCCCATTTGTCATATGACGGCGGATTGACGCCGTTGAAAACAACGTCGGCACCCCTGGTTGCGGCAATCACTTCAGCTTCTTTCATCACGTCGGCACTGCGAAATTCCACATTGCCGGTTAGGTCTTCGCATTTGCCGTTGCGGGTCACTGCAATCACATCATGCCCTGCTTCCAGAAACGCTTTTGCAACGGCGTGTGCCACACGGCCATTGGCTCCAAGAATTGCAATTTTCATGGCTCATCTCCTTTGTTCGATGAGATGAATGTGGTGCAAAAAATCATTTTATTAAATCGACAAAAGTGGATTTTTATTATACAAAAATGAATATGAAAAATATCGACTGGAATCTCATCCGTTCATTTCTATCCGTGGCCGAAACAGGCAGCTTGCTGGCAGGTGCCGCGCATTCCGGCATCAGTCAGCCCACCATTGGCCGCCATATTGATGAGCTGGAAAAGGCGCTTTCACTCACGCTTTTTGTGCGTGGCCGGTCAGGGGCGCAGCTCACTGAAGCCGGTCTTTCACTGCTGGATGAAGCAAGGACGATGGCGGCGGAGGCGGACCGGTTTCTGGTCAAGGCAGCGGGTCGCTCTACCGATGTTTCCGGCACCGTGCGCATTACCGCCAGCGATGTTGTCGCCACCTACATCCTGCCGCCGGTTCTGGTTGCCTTGAAAGATGCCGAACCGGGTATCGATATCGAGCTTGTGCCCTCCAATGCGGTTGCCAATCTGCTTTCGCGTGATGCTGATATCGCCGTCCGCATGGTGCGGCCAACACAAAACGATGTGATTGCTTCCAAGGTCAACACGCTTGTTATGGGCGTCTATGCCCACCGCAACTATCTGAAGAAGTTCGGCGCACCCGGCTCAGCGGAAGACCTGTTTGGCGGTCGCCACAGAATGATTGGCAATGATCGTGATACGCTCATTCTCGATGGCATGGCTCGGCTTGGCTTCAAAGGCGAGCGCGATCTCTTCACCTTTCGAACCGATGATCAGGTTGCCTATTGGGAACTCATTCGCGCCGGTGCGGGCATTGGCTTCGGCGCACGCTGGATTGCGCGGCAGATGACCGGCATTGTGCGCCTTCTGCCAGAGATTCAGGTTCCAGGCCTGCCTATGTGGCTTGCTTCCCACCAGGAGCTTCGCACCTCGCTCAAAATCCGGCGCGTGATGGATTTCCTTCACGCTGAACTGTCCGACATGCTGCTTGATCAGTGAGACACGCCGTCATGCGCATTGTCGGCATAGCGCGCCATGCCGGAAAAGGCGAGCACGACAATCAGCATCATCGGCAGAAGCAGGAAGACTGTTGAGAAGCTTGTGTGTTCAGCCACAAAACCAATGACAGAAGGCGCAAACAGAATTCCGGCATAGCCCATGAAAGTGGTGATGGAGAGCGCAATACCCTGTTTGAATCCGGGTAAGTTTCCAGCCGCTGAAAAGGCAATAGGCACCATGTTGGAAATGCCAATCCCGCAAATTGCAAAGCCAAAAATGGCAAAATAGGCATTGGGCGCGAGGCCTGCCGTCAGCAGGCCAACCATTGCCATGATCGTGCAGAACCGGAATGTTGCCACCGCACCAAAACGGTCACGCACAAAGTCTCCTGCAAAGCGCATGATAGCCATGGTGAAGGAGAATGCGCCGAAGGCCAGCGACGAAATGGCCAGCGGTGCTCCCAGTTCGCTGTTCAGGTAAAGGCCGCTCCAGTCCAGCACCGCACCCTCCGGAATCATTGAAAACAGCGCCATGAGGCCCAAAAGCCAGGGTAGCGGGCTTAGCGGAATCCGCATTTTGGCCTTTTCGGTCTTTTCCTCCACATGCGGCTTGTCGCGGTAAAGGCGCGGAAAAGCCGCAATGAGCAAAACAACGGCCAGCCCGGTTATCAGCAGGGCATGAAACTCAAGGCCCAGATTGGCAACCAGCCAGCCGCCGCTTGATGCGCCGATGAATGTGCCCACACTCCAGAACGCATGGCAGGACGACATGATGGAACGCCGCATGAACTTCTCTGTTTCGACAGCATTGGCGTTCATGGCGATGTCCATCGCCCCGGTTAGCCCACCAAAGACAAAGAGTGCAACAACCCCGATCAGGATACTTGGAACATAGGTCAGCAATATAAGTGTCGGCAAAAAGAGCGCGGTCGCAACCTTCACGGTCTGAACCGATCCGAATCTGGCGATTTGAGAGCCAGCAATCGGCATGAAAATCAATGATCCAATGCCAAAAACCAGAATCATCAATCCAAGTGCACCGGGCGACAAACCAAGCCTTTCTGCGAAGACCGGTATCTTTGGTGCCCAGGATCCGATGAAGAGGCCATTAGCCAGAAAGAGCAACGAGACAGCGAGCCGCTCGGGCGTGAAATAAGGCACACGCGGTGGTTTACCCACATTGGTGGCGTCAACATTGCTCATACTCTGGCTCCTGAGGAGGCTGCAGCGACCTGCGCAGCCTGATGAATAGTGATGTTCTCTGCAGCGATCGCGCCAACATGTTCTGCGGGCGCGTCGTTCTCCGCTATGATGTATGTACAGTCTTTGGCTTCGCAAACCTGGAAACCGGCTGCTGTGCCCAGCTTGTCATTTGTGATTGCTGTAAGTACCGCATGTGATTGACCCGCCACCTGCCGCTTCAGTTCCGCCTCTTCCAGCGTGTGCGCAGTCAGGCCGAAATCCGCATCAAACCCGCAGGCACCCAATATTGCGATATCTGGCCGCAGTTGAGCA
>JBNKQT010000119.1:0-3155 GCA_050297115.1 Ensifer sp.
GCAGGATAGCAAGGTGCTGCTATGGTCGCGACCACAGCGTTTCGACTGGGAAAATGCGGCACTGGATTTTACTGTCGTTCACGGTCACACGCCCGTTGACGAGCCGCAATTGGATTCCAATCGCATCAATGTCGATATTGGCGCATATTCCAATAGAGTGCTGGCCGCTGCCAAAATTATCCCCGATGGGGGCGTGCGCTTTCTCTATTCGCGTTGATGGCTCTCATGAGGCAGGCGGTAAAGTGACACGTATTTTTTGGTTGCCTTAGAATCAGCAAAATGCGTATGGCATGGTGCAAACTTGCAGCAGAATGTGAGTTGGAGCATTTTGTAGCTCGTCACCGGAAACATGTTTCCAGAATTTGCAGGTGCAATGTTACCTCAAGCCGTAAAATCAGCCGTTACCCCAGCCAAACGGGCGGGAAACAAGCGTCGCCGCCTGAAGATGTCCTCTTCGGACTTTGATGCGGTTTATGCGATTGGTGATGTGCATGGCCGAATTGACTTACTGGAGGAGGCTGAAGAGAAAATCGCTGATCTGACGGCACGCAAAGGACGCGGCCTGGTCGTGCTGCTGGGCGATTATGTCGACCGCGGGCCTAATTCAAAGGCTGTACTGGAGCGATTGACTTCACCACCAAACGGCAATTTCGAGCGTGTTTGCCTTTGCGGAAACCATGATGATGTGATGGCAAAATTCTGCGCATCACCACTGCAAAACCTGAACTGGTTGCAGTTTGGCGGCGGGGAGACACTGCGTTCCTACGGCATTGATATTTCTCAGTACAAACTGGACGCGGCCAACGAGCCCGAACTCGTTGAACAGCTCACCGCTTCAATACCTCAGAAACATCTGGATTTTCTGGCCGATGCGCCGGTGGCGCTGGAAATGGGAAAGCTTTTATTTGTGCATGCTGGAATTGCGCCGGGGATAGCACTGGAGGATCAACGCGATCGCGACCTCATGTGGATCCGGCAGCCGTTTATTGCCGATGGTCCCAAGCTGGACATCAATGTGGTTCACGGGCATACGCCGTTTGATGAAGTTGATATAGGCCCGAACAGGGTGGGGATTGATACCGGCGCTTATGCAACGGGCAAGCTGTCCGTTATCTATTTCAGAAACGGACAGCTACGGAAGTTGAAGTGAGGGACTTGTTTCCCTCAGGGGCTATCTCACCTGAGTATCGTGCAAATCATGATCGTGTTCATTGTCACGCAGATTGAATTTCCGTTCACGCACAACACCCCAAATATGGAAGACGATCAGGGCTGTGATGGCGAGTGCCAGAATGGCCGCGATAGGGCGATCAACGAAATCGAGGGGTGTATTGACCCGAGCCATTGCCGAACGCAATTTGACCTCCATGATCCCACCCAGAACTATGCCCAGAATGATTGGAACAATCGGCAGGTTCTGGCGCTTCAGGATGACGCCGAAAACACCCATGCCTGCAGCAATCGCGCAATCTGTCAGTGAGTTTCGCAAACTGTAAACGCCAACAAAGCTCAAAGCGAGGATCATCACGCCAAGAAACCGGGATGGGATGCGGATCACTCTGAGAACCCAGTTGGACGCAAAAATCATGAAGACAATCACGATGATGTTCAGAAGGAACATTGCCGCATAAAGCGCATAGATGAAGTCCAGGTGGTTCTGGAAAAGGCCGGGGCCGGGTGTGACGTTGTGAACATAAAACACGGACAACATCATGGCAGTGAGTGCTTCGCCCGGAATCCCAAGCGCCAGCAGTGGTATCATGGCGGCTGCAGGCACGGCATTGTTTGCCGATTCTGAAGCGACAAGGCCCTCCGGGCTGCCCTTGCCGAAGGCTTCTGGATCGGCCGATGTTTTGCGTGCGTAAGTGTAACTTAAAAACTGCGCAATGAACTCGCCGACACCGGGGATCATCCCCATCAGCACGCCGAAACCGGTACCAACAGCAGCGACCCTCTTGTGGCGGAAGACGCCGAGAATAGCACGAAACATACTGCCATTAACCGGCTGGGTGTCGGGCGATTCATCCTTTTCGGCCAGCAGCACAAAAGCCTGACTGAGTGCAAACAAGCCCATGACAACAACGATAAGATCAATGCCGCTGACAAGCCAATCCTGATTGAACGTAAAGCGCTGCGTATATTTAACCGGCTCAAGGCCGATTGTACCGATAAAGATGCCGAACGCGACAAGCATGCCAGCTGCAAAGGTCTGCCCACGGTGGGCGATAACCACGAGCACGAGCCCCAAAAGGGCGGCCAGAAAGATTTCGCGCGAGCCGAACATCGGGGCGACTTTTGCAAGTGCGGGGCCGAGGAGAATAAGCGCGATAATGGAGACTATTCCGGCAAAGAACGAGGCACCATAGGCCAGGCCAAGCGCACGCAAGGCTTCACCTCTCTGGGTCATCGGATAACCGTCATAGGTCGTCAGCGCGTTCACCGCCGTGCCGGGAGTGTTGATCAGGATTGCGGGCAATGCGCCGCCAAACATGGATGAACCATAAACGCCAAGCAGCATTGTCAACCCAACCAGCGGCTGAAGCGAGAATGTCGCTGGCAACAGGATAGCAATTGCGACGGGCGGTCCAACACCGGGAATGGCGCCCACCAGAACGCCCCCGATTGAGCCAATCAACAATGCAATGGCGACATCAAGCCGCAACAGCATTTCAATCCCTGAAAGCAGTGTGTCCATAGGGAACCTCAGAAATACGACATCATGAAAATGCGGAATTTGCCGGGTGGCAACATCCCGTAAATTTCACCTGCGGGAATGCTGACATGCAGCAGCGCTTTAAAGACAACGACAATGGCCACAGCCATGAGAGCAGCGACAACGCACCAACGCCAGCTGTGATAGCCGGCGCGCAGCGTAAGCGCCACGCAGAACACGACAGAGCCAATGAGATAGCCGATCCATGGCACAATCATCACATAGGCGAGAAACCAGAATGCAAACTCGACTGAGCGGAACCAGAAGAAGACTTCGGCACGCCGCCCGGGAATGCGCTCGGACACCAGAGAACCGATAAGATGTAAACCGCCAAAGACGACCATAAGGCCAACGGCCACCACGGGCCAGAAGGCAGGCTGCGCGGTCAGTGCAGTTCGCTTGACCCATGTGGTCTGCCACGGAATGGAAACCATCAAGAAAA
>JBNKQT010000120.1:0-2493 GCA_050297115.1 Ensifer sp.
TATGATTACCGGGCTTATTCCGGTCGATTCCGGTGCAATCGAGCTGGACGGAAAAGACGTTACCAGCATGCCGATGTATCGCCGCGCGCGTTTGGGCGTTGGTTATCTGCCGCAGGAAGCTTCCATTTTCCGCGGCCTCACGGTGGAGGAAAATATTCGCGCCGTGCTGGAGGTGCGTGAGAAGAACAAAAAGAAACGCGAGCAGCGTATCACCGAATTGCTGGATGAATTTTCGATCACACATTTGCGCAAGTCAGCAGCGGTCGCGCTTTCCGGTGGCGAGCGGCGGCGGCTGGAAATTGCCCGTGCCCTGGCAACAGACCCGGCCTTCATGCTGCTTGACGAGCCCTTTGCCGGCGTTGACCCGATTTCTGTCTCTGAAATCCAGAACCTTGTGCGCCACCTCACCAAGCGCGGCATCGGAGTTTTGATCACCGACCACAATGTGCGCGAAACGCTGGGCCTGATTGACCGCGCTTACATTATTCACGCCGGTGAGGTTCTTACCCATGGGCGCGCGTCCGACATTGTTGCCAATGAAGATGTTCGCCGCCTCTATCTGGGCGACAATTTCAGCCTTTAACCAGAAATATCTCTGCAGGTTCCCTTGAGCGCTCGCTTGCGCTATTTTCCGCGCAGTAGCGGCAAAGGGCAAAGCGATCGTGTCGATGATCCTGAAAAACAAGCGTATCCTTCTTATCATTACCGGCGGTATTGCGGCGTATAAATGCCTTGAGCTGATCCGCCGCCTCCGCGACCAGGGCGCATCGGTGCGCCCGGTGATGACCGCGGGCGCGCAGGAATTCATTACGCCATTGAGTGTGGGCGCGCTTGCGGCGGACCATGTCTATACCGAGCTGTTTTCACGCGACGACGAACAGGATGTTGGACATATCAGGCTGGCGCGTGATTGCGATCTCGTCCTTGTTGCCCCTGCAACGGCCAATATCATGGCAAAAATGGCCTACGGGCTGGCTGACGATCTGGCATCTACTGTCTTGCTGGCTACCGACAAGCCGGTCCTTATTGCTCCGGCGATGAACCCGGTTATGTGGTCTACCGCCGCCACGCAGCGCAATGTCGAAATATTGCATGATGACGGCATCCATTTCATCGGGCCTGCGAGCGGCGAAATGGCCGAAAGCGGTGAAGCCGGTGTTGGGCGCATGGCCGAGCCAAACGAAATTCTGGCAGCTGTCATGCACCTGATGGATGATGGTGAAAAGCCGCTTGCGGGAAGGAAAGCAATCGTTACCTCCGGGCCGACTCATGAGCCAATTGATCCCGTACGCTACATTGCCAATCGTTCATCGGGCAAGCAGGGGCATGCAATCGCCTCTGCATTGGCAGCACTGGGTGCAGATGTGACGCTTGTTTCGGGGCCTGTTTCCATTCCTGACCCAATAGGCGTGAACGTAGTGCATGTGCAGCGCGCAGAGGAGATGCGTGACGCTGTATTGGCAGCCCTGCCAGCGGATATTGCCGTTATGGTGGCCGCTGTAGCAGACTGGCGGGCTGAGGCTGCTGTTGGTGAAAAGATCAAGAAGAAGGCGGGCGAAGGCCCCGCCCCTCTCATATTGACCGAAAATCCCGACATCCTGAAAACTGTTGGGCATCATGCACAGCGGCCTCACATCGTCATCGGTTTTGCTGCTGAAACCCAGTCGGTTATCGAGAACGCCCGCGCCAAGCTCAAGTCAAAAGGTGCGGATATGATTGTTGCAAACGATGTCAGCGCTTCGACGGGCATTATGGGGGGTGACCATAACGCCGTTCGCATCATCAGTGCCGATGGCGTTGATATCTGGCCGGACATGCCCAAAGAGATGGTTGCAGACAGGCTTGCAGAGCTTGTTGCCCTGCGGTTCACCCCGGAAGAGTGAACAGTCTGTTCCCAAAACCGAATTTTGCTGAACGCTGAAACACGCCTATATTCCTGAAACAACAAACAGGAGATGAAGCCATGTCCATTAGACCCGTGAAGCATGAAAGCGTGGCACAGCCCGCCATGGAAGGTGCAGGCGTTCACCTGCACCGCGTCTTTGGCTTTGGTGACCCGGACCTGACCGACCCGTTTCTGATGATGGATGATTTTCGCAATGACGACCCGGCGAAATTCCTCAAAGGATTTCCCTGGCATCCACATCGCGGCATCGAAACCATTACCTATGTTTTGGCGGGCACTGTGGAGCACGGCGACAGCCTTGGCAATCAGGGCACACTTGGTGCCGGTGATGTGCAGTGGATGACGGCGGGCAGCGGAATCATGCACCAGGAAATGCCCAAGGGTGATTTTGCTGGCAAGATGCATGGCTTTCAACTTTGGGCCAACCTGCCCTCATCCCTGAAGATGGCCAGTCCGCGCTATCAGGATGTCAAATCCTCCGACATCCCAGTTGAGATTGACAATGATGGCACTGCGGTGCGCGTGATTACAGGCGAGTTCTGGGGCAAAAAGGGCCCGGTTGATGGTATTGCCGCCGAGCCGGTATA
>JBNKQT010000121.1:0-4462 GCA_050297115.1 Ensifer sp.
TATGCCTCAGGAAACAGCCTGAAATGCGCTATTTCACCTCATGGATTCGATTCCAATTTAGCGTATATAGTTTCGCAGAACAAAAGACGGAACGCAAAAGATGGCACATTTTGACATTGCAGTTGTTGGTGGTGGGTTAGCTGGCAAGATTGCGGCGTTGGCCTTGGCTGATCAAGGTTACGGCGTTGCGCTCGTGGCGCCCAAGGTTGAACGCGCAGATGGCAGAACGACGGCACTGATGGACCGCTCTATAGCGTTTCTTGAAAATCTGGGGCTTTGGAAGAAAGTCAGCCCTCACGCGGCGGCCCTTTCCACGATGCAGATCATTGATGGAACAGAACGGCTTTTTCGTGCGCCGACTGTGCCTTTTCGCGCAAGTGATATAGGGCTTGAGGCCTTCGGTTATAATTTTCCGAATGCGCCTGTTCTGGAAGCTTTGGAGGATGAGATAGCAGGCACGGCTTCGATATCGCTTATCGAAGAATTCGTAGAATCCGCTTTGCTTGGTGGAGAACCGGCCAAACTTACCTTGAAAAATGGCGAAGAGATAACGGCTGATCTTGTTGTGGGTGCGGATGGTCGGGAATCCCTGCTTCGCAAGTCTGCAGGCATTGATGTTAAGCGTTGGTCCTACCCCCAGACAGCAATTGTCTTGAACTTTGCTCACGATATTCCCCACGGAAATGTCTCAACCGAATTTCATACCAAATCGGGTCCGTTCACGCAGGTTCCCCTGCCCGGCAATCGGTCCAGTCTGGTCTGGGTTCAAAATCCGCAGGATGCAGTGAACTTTCTGCAGCTATCGCCTGAAGCAGCGGCCCGTCGAATTGAAACGCAAATGCAGTCCATGTTGGGCAAAGTTGAGGTGGAAGGCAAAATTCAGGGCTGGCCACTTTCGGGGATGACGGCCAAACGCTTTGGCAGTGGAAGACTGGTTCTCATTGGTGAGGCGTCTCACGTATTTCCGCCTATTGGAGCGCAAGGCCTCAATCTGAGCCTGCGTGATATAATGGCTATTCGGGATTTGTTGGGGCCAAAGCAAGAAGGAACTGCCGCCAAGGCGATTGGTGAGGCTTTCGACCGCCGCCGCCGGGCTGACGTGCTTAGCCGGACTGCCAGTGTTGATCTCCTAAACCGTTCGCTGCTTTCGGGTTTCGTGCCTGTTCAGTTCCTGCGGGCCGCTGGCATGCATGTTTTGGGCGGTCTTGCGCCGCTGCGCAATATGGTGATGCGTGAAGGTGTGGCACCAGGCGAAGCCTGGCGTGCGCTACGGGAACAGGTCGGGCGGAAGCGCGCCTGATTTGATAAGGAAAAGCAGAACTGAAACGCTGACCACGGAAATAACCGTTGTCAGGAGGATCGTTGCTGATGCCCGCTCCTGCCACACGCCATATTGCTGACCAATCACGAAAACATTGGTAGCTGTTGGCAGGGCAGCCATCAAAACCGCCGTCTGGACCCAGATTGGGTCGAAATTTCCGGCAGCGCTCAAGAAGACGTACATAACAACCGGCAATAGGATGAGCTTTGCTGGCACAATGTAGCCGATTTCGACTGGAATTCGCTTGAGCGGCCTGAGCGCCAGCGTGACCCCCATTGCAAAAAGCGCGCAGGGTGCTGCAGCTTGAGCAAGATAATCGATAAGGCGCTGTATGGGAGCTATGGGTTCAACCTGAAATGCCGCTCCAACAAAGCCTGCAGCCGTTGCCAGAATAAAAGGGTGCATAACAATTTTCAAGACGATGTCGCGGACCAGCTTCAATGCTGAACGCCGGTCATCGCCCCCCAAAGCCATCAACGCGGGTGCCGTGATGAAGTGCAGCATGTTCTCAAAGCAAAAGACCAGCGCAACCGGAACGGCCGCCCTTTCACCAAAGGCAAGAAGCGCCAGTCCCGGTCCCATGTAGCCAATATTTCCGTAGGCAGCCCCAAGACCCTGCACAGTTGATTCGGCAATTGTAGAACGGCGAATCAGAAGCCCAATCAGGAAAATAGCCATAAATATGGTGTAGGTTGCGGTCAGGTCTGCGAGGATGAAATCAAAGCGCGTGAGCTCTTCAATCGGTGTCTTGGAGATCAGCTTGAAGAACAATGCTGGCAAGGAGATGTAGATGATGAAGACGTTAAGCCAGCCGAGGGCTTCGGCAGGCTCGTCTTTGATCTTTGCGGCAAGATATCCGAGCAGGATAAGCCCGAAAAAGGGTAATACCAGTCCCGCAATCTCTGACATGCAAATCCTCCGCGTTGGGCGCGCCATGCGCGCTCTTCAACACTGGATTAGCCGATTTGGGACAGGATGGGAAAGGTCTCCTGGAACCAGAAAGAGATATCTGCCACGAATCCGGTGATAAAACCGAGCCCGGTGAGGACCAGAAGACCCCCGATAATCTTTTCGACTGTTCCCAGATGGCGACGGAAACGGGTCAGAAATGCCATGAAAGAACCGGAAAACAATGCCGCAATCCAGAACGGAACGGCCAAACCAAGCGAGTAGACGGCAAGAAGCAAGGCGCCTTCCTGCGCCGTTCCCGTGGTTGCTGCCAGTCCCAGTATCGCACCCAATACCGGGCCGATGCAGGGCGTCCAACCAAAGGCAAATGCCAGCCCCATGACATAGGCGCCAGACAATGTTGCCGGTTTGGCGTTGGATTGCACCCTTGCCTCGCGAGCCAGAAAGCCGATGCGGAAAAGCCCGAGGAAATTCAAACCCATAATAATGATGATGACGCCGCCGACTTTTGCAAGAATGTAGATATATTGCCGCAGAAACAGCCCTATTGCAGACGCACTGACACCGAGGGCAACGAACACGGTCGCAAAGCCGAGTGTGAAAAAGAGCGACGAGAACACAACGGCTTTCGTTGCGGCACCACGATTGGCCACAACATCACTCTGGCGAAAATCATCCACCGAAATGCCTGCCATATAACAAAGATAGGGCGGCACCAGTGGCAGAACACAGGGTGACAGGAAGGACAGTGCCCCGGCGATCAAGGCGGTTAAAATGGGGATTTCTGCGATGCTCAACTCAAAACGTCTCCTGATTGGACGCTGCTTCTTAGCGTTAGCCCAAATGACATGCCAATCACCTTTTTGAGAAGGCCACAATTCGACGCAGCAAGATTGGATTTGAGAGAATTGTTATAGTGGTGAGCGCGCAGGGGTTCGAACCCTGGACCTACTGATTAAAAGTCAGTTGCTCTACCAGCTGAGCTACGCGCTCCCAAGTCAGGCTGGCGGCTTGGCACCCCCTGTTGAAAGTGGGCGGAACATAGGCAGGCAACTCTCCCCGGTCAAGCGGGAAAAATAAAAAATTTGCCCGCCTGCTGAACTTATTTTGTGGTCGGACAATTCATCGGGCCAGCCGCCGCTCGGGGATCAGCCCGGTTGGCCTGAAACGCATGATCACCAGCAGCAAAATGCCCATTGTGAGAAGACGCATCTGCTCTGCATTTTGAAGGAGATGCGTGCGAATCGGATTGTCCTCAGCCATGGCTGCCGTCAGCCCCTCCAAAAGCCAGACGCCTACCGGTTCAGCCTCGACCCAGAAAAACCATATCAGGAAGCCGCCGAGCACTGAGCCCCAGTTGTTCCCGGAACCGCCAGCGATCACCATGACCCATATGAGGAATGTAAAGCGCAACGGCTGGTAGGTGCCCGGTGTAAACTGGCCATCCAGCGTGGTCAGCATCGCGCCTGCCAGGCCGATGACAGCAGAACCCAGAATGAAAATCTTTAGATGGATGTGTTTAACATCCTTGCCCATGGCCTCGGCGGCGACTTCGTTATCGCGGACGGCCCGCATGGTTCTTCCCCATGGGGATTTCAATGCTGTTTCAGCAAGCCACAAGAGTATCCCAAGCACAATTACAAACAATGCCGCATAGCAGAGCTTGACGAAGATCGAGGAGAAGTCCTCAGGTGTGGTAGAGAGCGAATTGGCGAGGTCGATAAACCACTGTTCTTCGCGCAGCTCGATTTCGTAGGGTACAGGACGTGGCAGGCCAACCACATTCTTCACACCACGTGTGAGCCAATCCTCATTTTTGGTGATGGTCACAATGATTTCGGATATGCCGAGCGTTGCAATTGCGAGATAGTCCTCACGCAGCCCAAGTGCGATTTTTCCGATGAACCAGGCAGCACCGGCAGCAATCAACGCGCCACCGACCCATGAAAACAGAATTGGCAACCCGAGGCCGCCGAGGAACCCTGTGGCGGATGGGTCAACCGATTCGATGGCATCCACTGCAGGGCCAAAGAAATAGCGCGCCACGAAGTAGCCTGTTGCCACAATGATAATTGTGGAAAGCAGGGCAAGGCGTTTTTGTTCGCGCGCGAACAGGCGACGCACATAGACGGCGACGACTGCAGTCACCACAACAGAAATGCCAGCAAACAGGATGCCTGCCCCGCCAGCAGTCCAGGCTTCAACGACAGGATCAGCCGAGACGAACACGGC